>JAJPYV010000300.1 GCA_021204735.1 Prevotella sp. | reverse complement strand
GCTTGACATCTTATCAGCGAATGTTGGCATATCGTTAAGCAAGATGTTGCGGTTGATGTTCGCCATTATCAAGTCAAATTTTTTGTTGGTTTGGTTTAGTATATTGGCATCGCCTTGCACTACGCTGATGTTATTTATGTTATTGATTTCGCTGTTGTGAATGGTGTTGTTGACGCTCCATTCGTCTATGTCGTATGCCATAACGCTTTCCGCTCCGAGTTTTGATGCGACAATTGAAAGTATTCCCGTACCGCAACCGCAATCAAGAACAGTCAATCCTTTAAGGTTCATTTCAAGTAATTCACTGACAATCATGTATGTTGTCTCGTGAGTGCCAGTACCGAAAGCAAGTTTTGCATCAATGGTAATATCAAGGATGTTGTTGGCATTGTTATATGATATATCATGTGTTAGAGTATGGATAGTATCGTGTATGATACATTTCCCATTGATGTTGATAGGCTCAAAGCCCTCGTCCTCCCATGTCTTGTTCCAGTTTTTATATTCAGCATCTTCCAAGGAATATGATATTTCAAAATTTTCAAAAGGGAAAGCACTTATCAAATCATCAAGAACTTGTTTGTTCAGAGCTTGTTTCTGTGCATATCCATTGATGCAACCACCTTCGCTTTCCTCAAACGATTCAAAACCTGCATCCCCTGCCATTCCGCAAAGCACGTCTTTTGCAGCCTGCAACAATGTTGCATCTATTTTCTTAGCATCCTTACTGACAATGTTGAATATAACCTTAAAGTACTCCATTTTCTTGTTAAAAAACTGTGCAAAAGTATAAAAATTAGGGGAAAACCTATTAAGGTTTAGAGTTTTTCCCTAAATTTGCAAGTAGATTGGCAAGTATCTTTGCTTATAAATATGGAGGCAAGAAATATGAAAAGGTTAGTTTTCTTTACACTATTCTTAGGCTTGATGTCAGCCTATGCATTTGCTCAGGATGACATGTATTTCAAGCCAAGTAAGAGGAGTAGTACAAATAATAGTATAACGTCTCAGAGGTCAACTGTGGAGCGTGTATATAATAATGCGCCGAGAGACGTTGACGAGTACAACCGTATGGGAACTTTCAAGAGCAGTTACAGTGCATTGGATTCTGATTCTCTCATGAGTGATGTTATAGAACTGTATCCTGATAGTGTATATGCAGCTATGTCTGACAGTTTGGTTGAGTATGATGATAATGCGGATTTGGATGAAATTCCATACGATGAAGATGAGGATTTTTCATGCAGCCGCAGAATGAGTCGTTTTGATGATTTCTATTGGTGCGACCCTTGGTATTGTGGTTGGTATGGTCCTTATTATTATTCCCGCTATTGGTGGCTTGACCCATGGTACGATCCTTGGTTCTATGGTTATGGCTGGTATAGTCCATGGGGTTGGTACGGCTGGTATTATCCTTCATATTGGTATGGTGGCGGTTTTGCTTATCGTGGCTACCCTGGGACGAGAAATCATGGCAGGTTGACCGCCGGGATTGGAAGAGGCAATTTCAACGGCCGCCGAACAGTAGGCAGTGGTGCTAATTCTGTAAATCGTCGTTACAATGGTGTGAACGGCAATTCTAATGGCAATTTTAACGGCAGCAGACAGAGTAACACGTATTCCCGTCAGAATACGAGAACGTCACCTACGTACAACAACAATTCTTTCAATGGAAGTCGCAGTAGCTTTGGCAGTAGCTTTGGCGGCAGCCGTGGTGGCAGCTTCGGAGGAGGTGGCTCCTTCGGTGGCGGCAGTCGTGGAGGTGGCGGCGGTGGCGGTCATTTCGGCGGCGGAAGACGATAAATGAATTTTATTTTAGTGATTATGAAGAAAATTTTATCAATATCATTGTTTAGTATCCTTGCCATAACTCTTTCGGCACAGGAGACTTACGAGAATGCAAACTTAGTAGGAGATGACCTTAATGGTACGGCTCGCTATGTTGGTATGGGTGGCGCTATGGATGCCCTCGGTGCTGATATATCCACTATCGGTACAAACCCTGCTGGTATCGGACTGTTCCGCCATTCAACGGCAAATGTGTCTTTCGGCTTCGTTTCACAACAAGGTACTGAGAGTTATGCAAGTGGCGATAAGACGAATATGAGTTTTGACCAGGTGGGTTTCGTTTATTCACATAAGTCGGGATCCAACTCTTTTGTAAATTTTGCGTTCAACTATCATAAGAGTAAAAATTTCGACTTCATCCTTTCTGCTGCTGACGCTCTTAATGGGGCTTCACAGAATAAATTGTCATACATGAAGGGTAAAGAGGGCGTATTTGACTTATATAATCAAGGTGGTACATACGTAAGTAGTAACAATACTTTCAATCAAGTTGATTATCTTTATTACAATATGTTGTTGGCTGATGATAATGAAAATTATTCTTGTTTCGATGCCAACAGTTATATGTTCAACCGTGAAAATGCTGGTTATATCGGTGAATATGATTTCAACATAAGCGGAAACGTAAACGACCGTTTTTATTGGGGTGTCACATTCGGTATCAGTGATGTTCATTATAAGGGATATGGTGAGTATATTGAAAATCTCGTAGATGCCAACAACAGTTCTATAGGTAGTGTGCTGCTTAGTGATGAGCGTAGGATAACTGGTACTGGATTCAATATCAAGGCGGGTATCATAGTACGCCCGATTGAGTCATCTCCTTTCCGTATCGGATTGTCTGTTTCCACACCTACATGGTATGACCTTACAACTACCAATTATACCACGTTGCAGTTGTCTAATGACTTCAACGCCAATTATGGAAGATATGATTCTGGATCAAATGCTGAGGCATACGACTTCAGTCTTTTCACTCCTTGGAAATTTGGCGTAAGTGTTGGTACAACATTCGGTAAATATCTCGCTGTGGGTGCTGTTTATGAGTATGATGATTATGCGAAACTTAATTCACGCATAAATGATGGTTATTCTTACGATTGGTATTATGATGCGTATTATACGAATACATCAAGCGACCGCCAGATGAACCGTCATACAAGGAATACCTTGAAGGGGGTGAGTACGTTGAAATTAGGACTTGAGTTGAAACCTGTTGAAAATCTTTCGGTAAGGGTTGGTTACAATTATGTGTCTCCGAAGTATGATAAGAATGGATACAAGGATGGTACAATCAATTCCCCGGGATCTTACTATGCTTCCCAAACTGACTATACCAATTGGGGCGCAACCGACAGATTTACAGCCGGTGTAGGATATAATTTCAGTAGTTTCTCTGTTGACCTCGCATACCAGTTTACCAAACAGCAGGGTGATTTCTATCCTTTCACAAGTTATTATGGAAGTACAAGCGAAGATAATAATATTTGCAGTGCTGTACAGGTTAACAACAAGAGGCATCAACTTCTCTTGACGTTGGGTTATCATTTTTGAGATTACGAAATAATCTCAATTGCGGATTGCAGTTCTACATTCCATGTTTCAGCGATGTATTGTTCTGGACGTGAAAGTGATGTGTAATCCGCAATTTTATTTGTTTTAGATTATGCTTTGGAATTCGGAAAAACCGTGCTATGTTTTGGAGGAGGCTCTGTTGAGGAGAAATCTGCAACTTATAAAGAGAATTGCGGATGAAGCTGGCGTAGAGTTTATTCTCGCTTTCAAGGCATACGCCTTGTGGAAGACATTCCCGATTATTAGGGAATATGTCAATTCCACAACTGCCAGTTCTCTATATGAGGCTCGTTTGGCATTCGAGGAGTTCGGTGCAAAGGCTCATACTTATTCCCCTGCATATACTGATTATGAGATAGAGGAGATAGCTCGCTACTCCTCACATCTTACATTTAACTCGTTTACTCAATATTCCCGTTACCATGAAAAGGCGAGGGCTGCTAATAGTGAATTGAGTTTTGGGTTGCGCATAAACCCTGAGTATTCAGAGATTAAAACTTTGTTGTACAATCCCTGTGCTCCTGGTTCCCGTTTCGGTATTCTTGCGCACGATATGCCAGAAAAGTTGCCTTCTGACATCGAGGGTTTCCATTTTCATTGTCATTGTGAGAGTGGTGCTGATGTTCTTGAGAGAACGCTGTCTCATGTTGAGGAGAAGTTTTCTAAGTGGTTCAATCAGATTAAGTGGATCAATTTTGGTGGCGGGCATCTCGTTACGCGCAAAGATTATGACATTCCTCTTTTGCTCAACATCTTGAATGGTTTCCATAATAGGTATCCTCATCTGAAAATAATCTTAGAACCTGGCAGTGCTTTTGGTTGGCAGACGGGCTATCTTGTTTCACAAGTTGTTGACATCGTGGAAAATCACGGAATAAAAACTGCTATCTTGAATGTAAGTTTTACGTGCCACATGCCCGATTGTTTAGAAATGCCTTACATGCCTGCTGTTCGTGGTGCTGAGACTTTGGAAGGGGATGTAAGTGAGGATGTAATGTTTGAGCCGAATGTTTACCGACTTGGTGGCAATAGTTGTCTGTCGGGTGATTTCTTGGGTATGTGGCGGTTCCCTAAACAATTGAAAATCGGTGATTCCGTGATTTTTGAGGATATGCTTCATTATACCACCGTAAAGACTAATATGTTTAATGGCATTTCTCATCCTTCAATAGCTCTCTTGCATATAGATGGGACGCTTGAGATGTTGCGTGAATATAGTTTTAAGGATTATAAAGATCGTATGGACTGACCGTTATGACGATTAGAAAGCAACGGCGTTAAAAAAATCAATGAAATTTTTTGCGCATTGCAGAAAAAGCAGTATCTTTGCAACCGCATTTAGTGAAATGCTTGTTCTTTATGAATAATATGCGGAAATAGCTCAGTTGGTAGAGCACGACCTTGCCAAGGTCGGGGTCGCGGGTTCGAGTCCCGTTTTCCGCTCCCACATTTTGGATAAATGGCACTAAGAAGGAGTTTTTCTTTCTTGTAATCAAATGAAGCCCAGGTGGCGGAATTGGTAGACGCGCACGTTTCAGGTGCGTGTGTTTAACGGCGTGCAGGTTCGAGTCCTGTTCTGGGCACGATTTATCCAAAATGATTTACTTTCGATGGAGAGGTGGCGGAATTGGTAGACGCGCTACTTTGAGGGGGTAGTGAAAGTGTTTTCGTGGGAGTTCGAGTCTCCTCCTCTTCACCAATAATGATTATTTTAGTTGCGGAAATAGCTCAGTTGGTAGAGCACGACCTTGCCAAGGTCGGGGTCGCGGGTTCGAGTCCCGTTTTCCGCTCTGTATTTGATTTTTTCAAAAACGCAAAACACAATAATGAATTTATATTTGAGATATTTCGATAAAGAGGCATTAGTTACTAATGTCAATGATGCTATTGCCTTTTTGAGTACTATTGAGGAAATTACCATGACCCGCGACTTGGAGGAAGACATCAGGGAATATGCCGCAAGTGATGTCTATTATCCAAAACGCTACAAAATCCGACCTCGTGTTTATTTCATTATCATCAAGACTGAAGCTGCCACGATGATGGATTTCAAACAGAAAAAAGCTTTGCGTAATAACGTTTCTACTAATGATGAGCAAAGAACAATCGTTTCGCCTGTCATCGCTCACCTTAACGAGGAAAGAGCCGGCTGGTATGAGGGAACACTCGATTTTAAGAGGGTTGTTCTCGTTCCCGTTACGGGAAAACACGAATACCGTGACACCCATTTCGTGGCTAATTGCAAGGCTTTGTCGGGTATTGACTGCTATAACCGTATCGTCGAGCACCTCCGCACGCGCGTCGATCCTCGTAGTCAGTTCCCTTCTGCTAAAGGAAAGAATTTCAAGTTCAAATATTTGGGAATGTGGAAATAATCGTATTACCGTGTTTTTACAACTCAATTACAAATTTAAGCAACTTTAATCTAATATATTATGAATAAGATAATGCTTATCGGCAACGTGGGTAAAGACCCCATTGTACGTTATTATGACAGGGACCAGGCTGTTGCCACTATTACTCTTGCTACTACTGAGCGTGGTTATACGCTCCAGAACGGTACGCAAGTTCCTGACCGCACCGACTGGCACAACATCGTTTTCAACCGTGGCTTGGCTAAAGTCGTGGAGCGTTATGTACGTAAGGG
>JAJPYV010000282.1 GCA_021204735.1 Prevotella sp. | reverse complement strand
GATATGGACCTTGCCTCATCGGAAGTCCTCGGCCAGGCGAACCTGCCTGACTCCACCCTTTTGGTGAGGAGCAGGTATCCGTCGCCTTCCCAGACAAGGCCCTTTATCTTATTAGCCCGGCGTCCGCAGAAAAGGAAAAGCGTGTTGGGGACGAAGACTGAAAGATGGTACTTGTTCTCTATGATAGAAGCAAGAGTGTCGATACCGTAGCGCATGTCGGTGAAACCGCAGACGACATATATTCCCCTGAAGCTGCCGGGGTCGGCATCCCTAAGCATGGCGCACCGCCTTTATGAGGCCGAGCACCAGGTCATCGGGCACAGACGGAGAAATGGAAATATCAATGCCGGCCGCGCTGATGAGCATTGAGTTGGGATTGTACGAATTGGACAAATCGCACGAATTGCGCGAATCGCGCGAATCACACAATTCACGCGAAACGGACGGATTGGCCAGTGGCAATGGATCAGGCGAAGCCTCCGGAAGAGAGATGGGTACGATCTCCGGGAGCTGGGCGTCAATGCATTCGGATTTGAGGAGATGTTTCCAGTAATTGTAGGCATTGAGGGAATGGTTGGTTTCCCGGCACCAGTCTTTGACTGTAAGACCGCTCTGGGATTGCTCCTGGATCAGGACAGCCCATTGTGACAGTTTAGCCTGATGTAACTTTTGAGTAGCGTTCATGATGATAACCTCCTTAGACTGTTGGCGCGATTCGCGCGAATCGCACGAATCGGGCAAAATGTTTTGGAACATTATCTCATGAACGAAGAAAAACTATACGATTACTCATAATAGAGCGCGTACCAGCCAATATGTTCGTAGTCAAAATTAGGATATATGATAATTTAGACCGTACGAATATGTACGAAAAGCTGTTGACATTCGGGGCTGTAAATAGTATAATTATCTTGCAACTGTACGAATATGTACGAAAAAGGAAGGGTAAAGGAGATGAAAGCCACTTTAGTTGAAAATCTAATATCAGCACATTGCAGCGGGAAAGAAAAGGCTTTTAGTGAGGCGTTGGATGCTTTGGCGAGCGATGAAGAAAAAAAGGGAAATACGGCCACGGCGTTTCGTTTGAGGAGTGCTTACAAAGCTGACAAATGCAATGAAGATATTAAATTTGATTATATGACAGGATCTGCGAATTTCTTTTCGGCTCAGGTTAACAGCATTGCGCCTCGTGACAAGGACAGTTTGTTAGAGTTGTATGATTTAGTACAATCTGATGTGTCATTATCAGATGTAGTGCTTGCCGACAGCCAAAAGAAAATAATTAATCAGGTCATATCGGAGCAAAGGAATGCTCTTACTTTGATAAAACATAACATGGTACCAATGAATAGGATACTATTTTGCGGCCCTCCCGGCTGCGGTAAGACTATGACTGCATATGCTATAGGACATGAATTGGAATTACCGATTGCGTATGTAAGACTTGATGGATTGGTATCCTCATACCTCGGACAGACGAGCACAAATCTGCGTAAGATATTCGACTCAGTCAGGAATCGGAGATTAATACTGTTTCTTGATGAATTTGATGCGATTGCAAAAAAACGTGATGACAGCAATGAGTTGGGAGAATTAAAACGCGTAGTTACTACGCTTCTGCAAAATTTTGATAATTTACCCACTAATGTTATCCTGATTGCAGCCACTAATCATGAGCAGTTATTGGATCCCGCGATATGGAGGAGATTCAATGCGACTATTACGTTGAGCTTACCGGAAGAATCTGAACGATTGGAGCTTATAGAAAAAGAAATCGGAAAATACAATATCCAGAGTGATATTAATGCTAAAAAAATAGCCGGAATAACGGAAGGAATGAGCCATGCATTGATAAACGAAGTTATCATGGCTGCGGCTAAGAAAGCGTTGATAGATGGTAGTGTGAACACAAGCGACTTAGTAAGCATTATAATTAAACAAAAAACGAAATATTCAAGGAATAGTGAAGAAACAATACAAGCGATATGTGAAATGCTGGAAAGCGGGATGTCATATAGGGCTATTGCATCAGCTATGGGTATTCCACATAGTACGTTGCAGTACCGTGTAGAAAAATATAGGGGGATACAATGACAGCCATGGAAAGAAACAAGCCGCATCTTTGGATTCCGGAGCAGGAGATCACCGATGTTAGCAAGAAGCCTACGGGACGAAAAAATGATTATGGACTTGATTATGTCGAGCATGGGGAAGTATTGTCAGAAGGACTTAGGGATATTGTTGCCTTCTATCAAAAGCTTGAGGCGGCAGACTTTTCGGAAGAAGAGGATACCATGGCATTCCGGGTCATATTACAGGAGAAGGAAGACATTTCAAACACCAAAAATCTTTTGGAAGAGGAGGGAATCAAGATAAATGCGGTGAGGGACAAACGGCATGCTGTCGTCTCGACCCGTAAAACGACCTTTAAAGCGTTGCAGAATAAAGTGGAACAGTACAAGGATGCTGGAGTTAAGAAGGATTTTCAACTCATTGAGGCTTTTGCTCCTTTCACAGGTGCTGACAAGAAAACTAGCTCGTTGTTGAAATATTTTCAGGATTATCAGGATGATAATACAGTTGATGTTCAATTTATGCTAATGCCTAAAATGGATGCGGATGCAAAAGTGCGTGTCCAGGCCAGGATATCTGAGAAAATAGCATACAGCCAAGGACGAATTGAGGATGCTCCTTACCATTTGACTGATGGAACCGTTATCATAAGAGCGATAGTTTCCGCCAGTGCCCTAAATAAAATTTCTGAAGATCCCGGAATATACAGAGTAGAGCAAACAGTATTTTTTGGGAACATTGCTCCTGCAACAGTATTACTGTACCCTAAAGCGACGGGTTTGAAACCAGACGTCAGCATAGATACATTGCCTGCAGTTGTTGTATTAGATGATGGTGTGGACTTTCCGGATGAGCTGGAAAGCGTGGTTTCGATTCACTGGCAGGCCAGCGACTGTAAAAGTGGGGCGTTTGGGGATCATGGGACAGCAGTAGCAAGTAAGGTTGCATTTGCAGATTTGGGTGCTCAATTGGAAGAAGGACTTTTGATTCCGCGTGCCAGAATTATAGATGCCAGGATAGCAGATGATCATGAGATGTCACCTAATGTGTTTTTGAGTCGAATACAGGAAGCTGTGGCGAATTTTGCTCAGGTGGCAAAGATTTTTAATCTCTCATATAATGCAAATATGCCTATAGAGGGAGATCAGATAAGTATACTTGGTAGTGAAATTGATATGTTATGCAAAAAATATAGCATTTGCTTCGTTATATCTGCCGGAAATCATCAGCTTGTTTTCACGGAAAATACTTTGGATGATATTATTGACGATGATGATTCCAGAATCGCCGAACCGGCTGATGCGATGCTTGGAATTACCGTGGGTGCAGTTGTTGGAGTCACACATACAGGTAGTGTGAGCAAAGAAAATCAGATAGCACCTTATTCCAGAAGAGGGCCGGGTTTTTGTGATTTTTATAAACCGGATTTAGTGGCATATGGGGCAACGCAGCTAAAGGATGGTACTGTGCCTACGGATCTTTATGCTATCTGCCAGAAGCATGATGGGGTTTATGCGCTTGCGGGGACAAGTTTTACGGCACCTGTAGTGGCTGGAGATTTGGCGGAAATATTAAGCGTTGTGCCGGGGCAGGATGTTTTTCTGGCGCAGGCTCTTTTGTATAATGGGGCCAGACATATGTATGACATAAACAGTCTTACAAAAGACGAGGTTAATATGTTAGGAAATTTATATGGGAGAGGGTTATCTTCACCCGCAATCAGTATGTATTCGTCAGAGGATAGTGTATCCTATATTCACTCAGGCACGTTGAACAGGTTGACAAAAGAGCGGGTGAAATTTCATATGCCATCAGTTATAGCTGACATGAAAGTAAAACGTGGGGAAAAGAAAGTTAGGGTGACAGTGACATGTATAGCACATCCTCCTATTGATCGAGATAAAGGCAGTGAGTACTCTGCTGCTTATATCAGGACATCTATCCATCGAATAAATTCAAAAGGCAGGAATGTTGTAGACAATCCATCAGTCAGTGATAACAGGAATCCGTGGGATACCTGTTACCATTTTTCTAAGGAATTCAGTGCATTTGATGCGGGAGATTGGGAAGTTTGGCTTGAATTATTCACAAGATGGGATATAAGGGATGATGAAGAGATATCTTATGCGTTAGTCATTACCGTTGAGGATCTTACCATGGCAGGTAATCTATATTCCGAGACAATCAGGGAGACCGCTGGTAGGTTTAAACCCATAGAAACTGTACGTGTAAAGGTGTAATAGAGGTGCCATGGCGAAGTTGGTAGCGCAGATAGTGGTGATAGTGCTGAACTACGTAATCAGTAAGCTGTGGGTGTTCAAGAAAAAATGACAGATGTGTATCTGAATCCTGCAGGTGAAATATCCTGAAACAAATAAATCTGGATAAAGGACAGTAAACGATGCATACAAAAGAGGTGGCAAAGAATATGGGCTGCTGTTAGTTGTATTTATTGCCGGCGGCAACCTGACTGTGTTCCTCTATAATCTGTGGCACATCCGATATGCCATTGTGGCGGTGATGCTGGTGATAATGTTCATTAAGAGGAAAGCGATACTGGGATTGCTGAGACGGAAATAGGTATTGATGAGATAACTGCCGGGAAGTATTCCGGTGAATAATCGATTTAAAGATAAACAGGAGATGATATGATGCAAAAGATTTACGAGGCTCTGGCTGCTGTAGCTGTTTTTGGAGACTTATATGATAAGAGCAAGGATATTTATGATGTCCTGGCTGGATATCTAAGATTAGTGATTGTCTCTGAACACAAAGCAGATTTTACTGCCGCTGAAATTACAGATAGGGTAAATGTGGCAAATGCCTTTGACATAAATGAATCTGTAGTTAAAAGAGGACTAAAACGGCTGGGGATTCCCCTTTCGAAGAGAATATATCACGTAGATCCGGAGTTTTTTGAGGGAACTGAAATAAATGATCTGGATGAACAGATTGAACAAAATCAAAATCTGTTGGAAGACTTGTTTGGATTTATTCGAGCTCGAAATGGGGAACAGGATCTCTCAACAGAAGAGAGAAACGAAATACAAAGTCAGTTTTTTGAGTATTTGCTGAATGATAGTTATTCCGGAACATATTCCATAGATATATCTAACTATATCGTAGCTGCGTCAAAAAATGCAGAAGTTTTTTCGACAATTAACAGGATAAAAGAGGGAACGCTTGTCTATGAGGGTATTACTTACAGTTCTGAGGTAGATTCCTGCCATACATGGAATACAGAACTGGCGATTTGCATAGAAATGGAGGTTTTATTTTATATTGCCGGGTATAATGGAGATATATACAAATCAATGTATGAGCAATTGCTTGATTATATCGATGAAATCAATCAAAGCCGTGGGAAGGGACGGAAATATATTTCTCTCTTTTATACTTATACAGTCCAGGATGAAATAGAGGGATATTTTCGGAAGGCGGAAATGATTTTTGGGAAAGGTGAGGCAATTGATCCTTCTAAAAAGCCTTTGCGATTTATTTTGGAAGGAGTAACTAGAAAGCAGGACATCCAGTTAAAAAAGGCAAAGTTTTTCAACTTGCTTAATAGCAGGGATATAAGACCGCTTGATGTAGATTTTTATTCACTGGAGAATAAACAGTACAATCGCATAGACGAGAAAGTTTATACAAATATAATTAGTTCTGTTCAGACAGATAGAGATGATGATTATATAAAAAAATGCATCGATAAGGTAAATGAGATAGAGATATTGCGCAAAAATATGAACGTGAGACTGCATGATGTTAAATATATTTTGCTGACGGCCAACCACGTAATTTTGCGTTGCGCTTACGCCGATGATTTTTATCAATCAGGTGAAGTGCCTAAGGCTACAGATCTGGATTTTCTGGTAAACAGATTCTGGTTTGTTCTTAATAAGGGATTTGGAAAAGGGGTGTTGCCTAAGACAATTGACATAGTTTCCCGAGCAAAAATGGTTATATCCTTTAACACTGATGCGTATATAGAAAACTTATATAATGAATTGCGCAACAAG
>JAJPYV010000005.1 GCA_021204735.1 Prevotella sp. | reverse complement strand
ACTTATGGTATTGTTCCGCAGATTATGGACGAGAATGGCAATACAAGGTTCTGGCATGATGACGGTAAAACAGGCTGGGTTGAAGTATTTGTTACTATCAATGGTTTAACCCACAATGAGGTACTTCCTATCATGGATTATAAGAACACTGCTATTGCGGCAGACAAGATTACAAGTTCAGATGCCAACAAGACATATAAGAGATGTCTGACTAAGGCTTTGGCTATGCACGGTTTGGGCGTTTATGTTTACATGGGCGAGGATTTGCCGGAGGAAACCACGAAACTTAACGAGTTATATACGAAAGTAGCAAATCTTGTTAAGTCAAAATGCGCACTCTCTGAAAAAGCGAAAACCAAAGTTGGCGAGTTGTGCTATGCGGCAGAAAGAGAAGCTAATCCAGATTTGGAAGATAGTTTGATTTCTGGTAACTTTAAAAACATTGACGATGTAGAGATACTTGAAAACCTCGAAAAGAAACTGTTAGCAGTAAGGAAATAAGGAGAAAATAATTATGGGATTTAGAGTAGGTGCTTATTGTAAGGTTTGGAAGATAGAAGATAAGGGCAATTATTCTGTATGCCAAATTAGTATGAGCCGCAAGAATAAGGAAACTGGCGTATATAACACAGAGTTCCAGAGTAATTATGTACGCTTTGTTGGCGATGCTCATACGAAAATACAGGGTGCTATTGTCCCACAGAAAGGCGGCTTGACAATCAAACTTGTCTCCTGCGATGTAACCAACAGGTATGATAAAGAAAAGCAGAAAGAGTACACGAATTTCGTTATCTTTAATTTTGATTTCCCTGATAATAATGGCTATGGCGGCGGTGTTCAGACGGATAGTAACGGATTTATGAATATACCAGATAACATTGACGATGAATTACCATTCAATTAAGAGAGGCATTTTAAAATGACTGAGAGAGAAGAAAATATCCGTAGATTTGAGTCTCTTATAAAAACCGTCAAGCGTGAGGGAGTAGATAAACTGATGGACTATATCAGGAAGTCAGATTTCTACTCTGCTCCTGCGAGTACAAGATATCATTCCTGCCATGAGGGAGGGTTGCTTGAACATACCATGAATGTTTATGGCTGCGTTGTGGCTAAAAAGAGTGACCCTATCTGGAAAACGGTTCTTGCCGATGTTGGTGAGGAAAGCATAGTTATATCTGCGCTTCTCCATGATATTTGTAAGACAAATTTCTATACGACAGAACTGAAAAATAAAAAGATTTATAAGCCAGATGGCATGAAATCAGATTCCAATGGTAGGTATGATTGGGAGACAGTACCATCTTACACGGTTCAGGACTTAATTCCCTACGGACATGGTGAAAAGTCGGTAATGATGATTGAGGAATTTATGAAACTGAAACCAGTTGAGAGGTATGCTATTCGTTGGCATATGGGATTCTCCGAACCAAAAGAAAGCTGGAACACCTTATCTGCTGCAATTAAGAAATACCCATTTATTCTTGCCTTGCATGAAGCAGATATGGAGTCAACTTATACGTTAGAGGAAGAAGGATAAGACAATGGCGAAAGCTGATATTAAAACTTGCAGATATAAAAACTGTCAACACGAATCAAAACAGATTGATACCTCATGTGAGCCATATGAGGTAGAAGGAAACAGGTATTATCATAAAGACTGTTATAATGATAAAGTTACAGAGGAAAAGCGAGAAGCAAAGATAAGTGCGGATATGCAACTTATCAAGAATATCTGGATAAGTAATATCAGCAATACCGTAGTCTATTCTCAGCTTTTTCAAGTTTTGAATCAATTCATTCGTGAGCGTGGCGTAGATTCTGAGTATATGATTTTTGTGGTTCAATATTGTATTGACCACAAGCTCGGACTGCGCCACCCATACGGACTGAAATACTATGTCGACCGACAGGATATCAAAACTGCATACGAAAAGAAAATTAAGTCAGAAAACAGAGTAGACTTATATTCTTTTGAGACAACACGCAACGATGATAAAAGCCCTAAATTTTCCACTCCAAAGAAGCCAGATGGTTTTAGTCGTATCTTGGGAGGTAAGTAACAATGGATATTAAAGAGCTTTCAGATATCCAGTCTGAAAGTGGCGTGATTGGTACCCTGATATATCATCCTGAATTTATCTTGCATACAGAGTATTTAAGACCAGGGTATTTCTATGGTACTGATAATGGCTGCTTGTATTGGGCTATTCAAGAGTTATATAAAGACGGTATCACAAACATTGATGCTTATAATATTTCCAGTAAGCTACAGAGTAACCGTGCAGTCTCAAAAACCATTGAAAAATATAATCTTCCTGCCGTACAAGAATTGTTTGACTTGTATAAAGAGATAGCCAGAAATTCGCTTGAAGAATATAAGATGCTTGCCGATAACGTGGTAACACTTGCTTTTAAGCGTGACTTGGTTAAAGAACTCAATAAGATGCAGACAGATTGTTTTGATAACTCCATTGGTTTAGAGAAACTAAGCAATAAGGTTTACACAGCACTTGATTCGCTTACACAGAAATATATTGCGTCTGGCGAGATTGGCACTCTCGGTGACGAGATTGATTCTATTTGGGATGAGATAGTGAGCAGACGGACAGATGACGGTATGTATGGTATACCATCTAAGTATAATTTATTTTCAGAATATTTCACATATGAACCAGGCGAACTTGTTGTAATTCAGGCAAAGTATAAACAAGGCAAGTCAGTGTTCCTTATGAATGAAGCTGTGCATAAACTTATGAACGGAGTGCCTACTCTGGTGATTGATAGCGAGATGCCAACACGGTTATATACTGAAAGGTTGCTTGCTCACTTGACAGGTATTGAAATTGGCAGAATTAAGCGAGGAAATTATTCTGACGAAGAAGCCCAAAAAATCAAGAAATGGATTGATTGGATTAAGGAACAACCATTTGTGCATATATACACACCCAACATTTCAGATGAAAGATTGTTTTCCATTTGCAAAATGCTCAAACATAAAATGGGATTGCAGTTTGTTGTGTATGATTACCTGAAAAGCAATGCCATATCTACAGGTGATAACTATAACGTACTCGGTGCAAAATGTGACTTCTTAAAAAACAATATCGCTGGAGAGTTAGACTTGGCTGTATTAGCAGCTTGCCAGTTAAACCGAAATGGTGAAGTTGCAGACAGTATTAAGATTAACCGTTATCTTTCTGTCGGTATCAAATGGGAATATAAAACTCAGGAGATGATAGCAAAAGATGGACTTCAATGCGGTAATTCATTTGCGAAAATCTATGTCAACCGTCTTGGGCGGCAGATGCCAGAAGATGATGAGGATGCCTACATTGATTTCATTTTCTCAGGTGACACAATGACGATTGAAGAAGCAGAACAACATCAACAAGGGAGTAACTTCTAAATGGGAGGCGAAACTTGCGTACTAAATATGATGATGAACTGTTACAAAAAATCAATGATAATGTAGACTTGCTCGAATATGTTAGCCAGGATATTGATATGACTCGTAGGGGCGAAGATTACTTTGGTAGATGCCCTAAACATATTGACAAAACTCCTTCATTTTCTATAACTCCCTCGAAGAACTGTTACTATTGTTTTTCGTGTGGACGGTCTGGTAGATTCATTGGCTACCTTATGGATTATGAAGGACTTAGTTTTGACGAAGCTGTGCAAAAGGGCGCACAGTTAGCGTCTGTTGACATGAGCAAAATATGTGCGTCAAATACTGTACAGTTTCTAAAGCGAGTGAAGAAACTGAAAAGTAAACAGATACGCTCATATTCTCATAAGGTACTTGAATCATCCGTACTTGATAACTATAAAAAAGAATATCCGCAACTATGGCTTGACGAGGGAATAACCAAAGAGGCTATGGATAAATTCGGAGTCATGGTTGACACTTGGGGAAACAGAATTGTGTACCCTGTTTATGACTTGGCAGGACGATTGATAAACATTAAAGGCCGGACTATGTATCAGAATTATCAGGACTTGGATATACCAAAGTATATCAATTATTACAAAGTCGGCGTTATGGATTACTTTCAAGGGTTGAATTACACGCTGCCAGATGTCAAAAAGCAGAATGAGATTATCCTTTTCGAGTCAGTGAAGTCAGTAATGAAAGCGTGGGGATGGGGATATAGGAACTGTGCCTCCGCTGAAAAACACACGCTGACAGAAGAACAGGTAATGTTACTGGTAAAGCTGAAAGTAAATATAGTTTTCGCTTGGGATTCCGATGTGGATTATCAGGAAAAAAATGTACGGTCTAATATAGATAAACTGAAAAGAGTAACCAATGTTTATACCATAAATGACAGGCATAATTACCTCGGAGGTTTTGAGGGTAAAAATGCTCCTGTAGATTTAACAAAAGAGATTTGGGAAGAACTTTACTCTGAAAAGAGAAAGGTGATTTGATGGGATATAAAAGAATAATTAACAAAATGCGCTGGTCATATTCTCGCCTTGAATGTTATACACACTGTCCGTATGAATTTTTCTTACAGTATATTGTGGCAGATGATGACATATATCTCTCTGAGGGTAACTATTATGCAGAGGTTGGTTCATACGTTCACGAGATACTTGAAATGATATTTAATGGCAAACTTAGTATTGACGATGCGCCAGAATATTATGCAGAGCATTATGACGAGAATGTTTTGTATAGAGCGTCTGAATCAACCATGAACAAAAATTATGAAGCGTGTGCGAATTATTTTGCGGAGGTTGATTTCAGTTGGCTTAAAGATTTTGAAATACTCGGTGTTGAAAAGGAATGTAATTTCACTTTATATGGCTATGACTTTATTGGCTATATTGATTTACTGCTAAGAGATAAGAAAGATGGTAGGATAGTTATAGTTGACCATAAATCAGCAGCTTATCCACTAAAGAAAGACGGTGGAGTAAAGAAACAATCTGAAAAGAGTTTTGAATCTTATAAGCGGCAGATGTATTTATATAGCCACGCAGTATATGAAATGTTGGGTGAGTTGCCAAAAGAAATCTGGTGGAACCATTTTAAAGAAGGAAAGTTTGTTAAAATCCCATTTAGCCAGGAAGAACTTAAAGCATCAACCGATTGGGCTATCCAAACTATTCACGATATAGAATCCAATAAAGATTTTGAAGCTATAGACGATTACTTCTATTGCCATAATCTTTGTAATTTCAGGCATAGTTGCGAATACAAATTAGTAAACGAGGGTTAAACAATGTCAGATATAATGTATAACGCATATCATGTTCATAGTATGCTGAGTAGTGGCATAACTAACATAGACAGTATCACTAATTTCAGAGACTATGTAAGTGCGGCTAAAGATTGTGGTATGACTGCGCTCGGCATTTCTGAACATGGTTCCATCTTTGAGTGGGTACATAAAAAAGAAGCTATCGAAGCTGCTGGAATGAAATATCTGCATTGTGTCGAAGCATATCTCACAGAAGATAACGAAGAAAGAGTAGCGGATAATGATGGCAAGAAAACCAGAGATAACTACCATTGTGTCCTGATTGCCAAAAATTTTGACGGTGTTCACGAACTGAATAAGATGGTATCAAAATCTTTCAATAGAAATGATTGGCATTTCTACTATATGCCTCGTATCTCATTTGAAGAATTATTCGCTACCTCAGACAATATAATCGTCACTACAGCGTGTTTGGGCGGTGTCCTGCATAACGGTAGCCCTATGTCAAAAGAACGGTTTCTGGGCTTTCTCAGAAAGAATAAACATAGGTGCTATCTTGAAATCCAACATCATAACTGCAAAGAGCAGATAGAGTATAACCAGTTTCTTTACAGACTTAGTAAAGAGACTGGTATTCCCCTTATTGTCGGCACTGATACCCATGCTTTAAATGATGAACATATGCAAGGCAGAGCCATGTTACAGAAAGCGAAAGGTGTACACTTTGAAAATGAAGATGATTGGGATTTAACTTTCAAAACACCAGAACAGCTTGTAGTAGCTTATGAATTGCAAAATTCTCTGCCGATGGAAGTAGTGTTTGAAGCTATGCAAAACTCTGTTATTATGACAGATTCAGTAGAAGAATTTGAATTAGACAGGTCTGCTAAATATCCGAAACTGTATGAGGATTCAGAAGCCGTATTCAAACAGAAAATCCTGTCTCTAATACACAACTGACGCTGCCGACGA
>JAJPYV010000404.1 GCA_021204735.1 Prevotella sp. | reverse complement strand
TTTCAAGCAAATTTTCACTCGAAGGAAAAGTCGCACTCGTAACGGGAGCGGCTTATGGAATTGGTTTCGCTATTGCTGAGGCATTTGCCAAAGCAGGAGCGAAGATAGCATTCAACTGCCGTGGACAGCATCACATGGACCAGGCAATAGCCGACTACAAGGCAAAGGGTATCGATGCAAAAGGTTACATCTGCGACGTTACAAAGGAAGAGGAAGTCAAGAAGATGATCAGTGACATCGAGAACGACCTTGGTGGTGTTGACATCCTCGTCAACAATGCTGGTATCATCAAGAGAATCCCTATGACAGAAATGTCAGCAGAGGAGTTCCGCCAGGTAGTAGACATCGACCTCAATGCTCCATTCATCGTGTCTAAGGCTGTTATACCTGGCATGATAAAGAAAGGACATGGTAAAATCATCAACATTTGCTCTATGATGAGTGAACTGGGCCGTGAGACGGTATCAGCATACGCAGCTGCCAAGGGCGGTTTGAAGATGCTTACCCGCAACATCTGTTCAGAGTATGGTGAGCACAACATCCAGTGCAACGGTATCGGTCCTGGCTACATCGCTACTCCACAGACAGCACCATTGCGTGAGCGTCAGGCAGATGGCAGTCGTCATCCTTTCGACAGTTTCATCATTGCAAAGACACCAGCAGCACGCTGGGGTACACCAGAGGACTTGATGGGACCTGCTGTATTCCTTGCTTCTGATGCATCCAACTTCGTCAATGGACATATCCTGTATGTTGACGGAGGTATCCTCGCCTACATCGGAAAACAGCCATAAACATTCCGTTTTTTAGTACTAACCCTTCAACTCTAAAACTGATGTCATATTTTGGCAAAAGTCAGAAGTTGAAGGGTTATTGTTTTTGTTTCTTTCTCTTTATCAGAATCTTTTATTACCTTTGCAATATGATAAAAGCGACTTATAATAATTTGTCACTTGCGTTTACGTAAAATAAAGGAAAGATTATATATGGAACAGAGACTCATTATCTACAACACATTGACGAGAACAAAACAGCGTTTCGAACCAATTCACACCCCAAATGTGGGAATGTACGTGTGCGGACCGACCGTCTATGGAGACCCGCACTTAGGTCATGCTCGTCCGGCGATAACATTCGACATATTGTTCCGTTACCTTAAACACCTCGGTTATAAAGTTCGCTACGTGAGAAATATAACCGATGTTGGACATTTGGAGCATGATTCAGATGATGGGGATGACAAGATACAGAAAAAGGCACGCCTTGAACAACTTGAGCCTATGGAGATTGCGCAATACTATACCAACCGTTATCACGAGGCAATGGCTGCTCTCAATGTGCTGCCCCCAAGTATAGAGCCACATGCCACCGGGCATATCATCGAACAAGAGCAACTTGTCAGTCAGATATTAAACAACGGTTACGCATACGAAAGCAACGGCAGTATTTATTTTGATACAGCAAAATACAACAAGGAGCACCACTACGGCATTCTCTCAGGGCGCAACCTTGAAGACGTGAAAGACGCAAGCAGACAACTCGAGGGCGTGGGAGAAAAGCACAATCAGGCTGACTTTGCCCTCTGGAAGAAAGCACAACCAGAACATATCATGCGCTGGCCCAGTCCGTGGAGCGATGGTTTCCCAGGCTGGCATTGCGAGTGTACGGCAATGGGGCGCAAGTATTTAGGGTCTCATTTCGATATACACGGTGGCGGTATGGATTTGATATTCCCACACCATGAGTGCGAGATAGCACAGGCAGTGGCAGCGCAAGGCGACCAGATGGTGAAATATTGGATGCACAATAACATGATAACCATCAACGGACAGAAGATGGGTAAGTCATTGGGCAATTTCATCACACTTGAGGAATTCTTCAATGGCAGTCATAAACTGCTTGAACAAGCATACTCACCAATGGCTATCCGTTTCTTCATCCTTTCCGCACACTATCGTGGAACAGTTGACTTCTCCAACGAAGCCCTGCAAGCCAGTGAGAAAGGATTAGAACGACTGATGAACGGACTTGCGGACATCAAACGCATACAACCATCTAAATCAAGCGATGAAAGTACGGCAAATCTTGTAAAAGCATTGCGACAGAAATGCTACGATGCGATGAACGATGATCTGCAAACACCTACGGTAATAAGTAACCTGTTTGACGCTTGTCGCCAAATCAACATCATCCTCGACCATAAAGGCACAATATCAGCAGATGACCTACAAGAACTCACTTCCACTATGCGCCTTTTCGCCTTCGATATCCTTGGATTGAAAGAAGACAAAGGCGGCAATAACGATGCCCGTGAAGAAGCCTACGGTAAGGTAGTTGACATGGTTCTTGCCCTCCGTGCAAAAGCAAAGGCAGAAAAAGACTGGGCAACAAGCGACCAGATTCGTAACGCATTGAGCGATGCTGGATTTGAGGTCAAGGACACCAAAGATGGATGTGTCTGGAAACTTAACAAGTAAGATATAACAGAAAAATGCTGCTTCGAGCAGCATTTTTCTGTTAAGCTAATGTGAAATTCAGTTGTTTCTTTTCCAGATTAGCACTTGCAACTTTTATCATTATCGGGTCACCAAGTTGGTATCTATGATGAGTGCGGCGACCTTTCAGACAATAGTTGCGCTCATCAAAGTCATAATAATCATCATCAAGGTCATGTAGCGGCACCATACCCTCACAGTGGTTATCATCAATCTCACAATAGATGCCGTAAGAAGTAAGACCACTTATATGAGCATTGTACACATTTCCTATCTTATCCTCCATAAATTCCACCATCTTATACTTTATTGAGTCACGCTCAGCATTCTGCGCCGTAACCTCCATATCGCTCGAATGTTCACACTGCTCCTCGTAATATTCTTTGTTACCGCTACGCCCACCATTCTGATAACGTGTCAAAAGGCGATGAACCATAGTGTCAGGATAACGACGTATAGGACTGGTGAAATGAGTATAATACTGGAATGCCAATCCATAATGCCCGATATTGTAAATACTGTACTTAGCTTTCATCATGGCGCGCAGGGCGACATTCTCAATCACCTTCTGCTCACTCTTTCCGTCACAACTGTCCATCAATTTATTGAGACTTCTTGATATCTCACTCTTTGTACCATCAGTCTTGAGTCGATAACCGAATTTCATCACAAATTCACGCAAAGTCTCCAACTTGGCAGGGTCTGGCTGGTCATGTATTCGATAGGGAAGAGTTCTTGCTTTCTGTCCTTTTTTCACCTTCCCGATACTTTCAGCGACACTTCTGTTAGCAAGAAGCATAAACTCCTCGATCAACTTATTGGCATCCTTTGACTTCTTATAATAACATCTTATAGGCTTACCCTTCTCATCAATATCAAACCGCAATTCCTCACGGTCAAACTTAACAGCACCGTTGCTAAACCTTGCCGCGCGGAGCTTTTTGGCAATCCTGTCAAGAGTGATCAACTCTTTTGCATACTCCCCTTTATAACCTTCACTTCTAAGAGCGGGAGCAGGCTCACCAGTACCATCAACAACGCCATTTTGTTCCAATATCTCTTGAACTTCCTCGTAAGCAAAACGGCGGTTGCTCTTTATCACCGTGTGTACCAATCTCCATTTCTTTACATTGCCATCACCGTCAATATCAAAGACAGTACTATACGTAAGTTTTTCCTCATCAGGACGAAGTGAACACACAAAATTACAAAGTCGTTCAGGCAACATCGGCACGGTACGGTCAACGAGATACACACTTGTGGCACGCCTTTGAGCCTCCTTATCAATTATCGAACCCTCCGTAACATAATGTGAGACGTCAGCGATATGCACACCTACTTCCCACAAATTCACGCCTAATTCCCGTATAGAGAGAGCATCGTCGAAATCCTTTGCATCTTTCGGGTCAATAGTAAACGTTGTAACATCACGGAAATCCTCACGTTCTTTGTAATCTTGTTCAGTAATCTCACCAGATATATTATTTGCAGCCTCCTCAACCTTCTGAGGGTACTTGTAAGGCAAACCATATTGAGCAAGTATAGAGTGCATCTCCACATCATTGTCGCCAGTTTTTCCGAGAACGTCAATAACCTCACCAATAATATTCTTGTTCTCCTCTGTAGGCCAAGTCTTCACTTTCACAACAGCTTTATCACCTGTAGCGCCACCCTTGAGTTTGTTCTTCGGTATTATAATGTCTTGGGAGAAAACGTCACCATCGCAAACGAGAAACGCAAAAGCCTTCTCCACACGCAACTTCCCTACGAAAGTGTCGCGTGCCCTTTCCAATATCTCAGTTACCATTGCCTCCTTGATATGGTTGACACGGCGTGCCATAAATGTAACCCTCACCCTATCGCCAGTAAGAGCGAAAAGCGAGTTGCGCTCCGCTACGAAAACAGGTTTGCCACCATCATCAGGTATGAAACTGTTCTTGCCATTTGCCTTCCTAATGAACTTACCTTCCTGAACCTGACCCTTCATATTCAGTTTATATGAACTGTCACTAACCTTACTCAGGAAGTCATCCCATGCCATCTCCTCAATAGTCTCAACCGCCAACATCTTAGCTGGATGCGTGTTGAGTTTTAGGCTTTTGAAAATCTGCTTAAAACTATATGTCTTGCCTGGACTGCGCATGAAGAAATCCTGTAACATAAGTATCATTTTCTTCTTGGTAAGATACTTGCCTGCCTTTTTTTCTCTTGCCATAATACCATCCCCCTTAAATCTGTTTAGAATTAATTTTATCCTTAAAAACTTGTTAATTTGCGAAGTTACGAAATAATTTTAACATAACAATTGTTTGTCGTGTTAATTTTGAGTTAAAGAAAATAACACATATTTAAGAACAACTGTCTACAATATATTTTAAGTTGTTCAATGCTAATAAATAATAATTATCAATACAGTGATGATACTTTTCCATTATTTTTACTAATTTTGCATGCATATTTATAAAACAACAATTAAAAAGATAGGATTATGTTAAACAAAAAGATTGAAGATGCGTTGAACGCACAGATTAACGCCGAGATGTGGTCGGCTTACTTGTATCTCTCAATGTCAGCTTACTGCCATCACATTGGACAGCCGGGCATGGCATCATGGTATGAAGTACAGTTTCAGGAAGAACAAGATCATGCAAAAATCCTGTTCAACTATGTCAACTCACGCGATGGTCGTGTAGAACTTAAGCCAATCGACGCAGTGCCAACAGAGTGGGAGTCAATTATCGACGTATTTGAGAAAACTCTCGCACACGAGCAGAAAGTAACATCATTGATTAACGACCTTTATGCACTGACACACGAGTGCAAGGACTTCGCAACACAAAGCATGTTGAAATGGTTCATTGACGAGCAGGTTGAGGAAGAGGAAAGCGCAAAGACAATCATCGACAACATCAAGATGATCAAGGACAATGGTTATGGATTGTACATGCTTGACAAAGAACTTGGCGCAAGAACCTACAAGAAGGCTTCCCCACTGACATCTAACGACTAAACACATTAATTAATAAGAGCATAATCGTAAGAAATACGCTGATAAGACTATGTGTAAATAAGCTAAATGGCGGGATGGATAAATCCTTTCCGCCATTCATTTTGTAGTTATTCTTCTTGTAGTCTCACTGAGAATCGAACTCAGATCTAATCTTTAGGAGAGACTTGTTCTATCCATTGAACTATGAGACCATTAGCGATGCAAAGGTAGGAAGATTAAGGGGTAAAACCAAATAAAATGTGAAAAAACACGTAAACGATTAAACTTTTTGCCGTTTGCTTAATCTTAATAACTGTATGAGTAGGATTATTATATTCTGCTTGCTTGTGTTGTGCTCCACAATGTGCCATGCACAAGGAAGCGTAAAGGGAAAAGTGTTGGATAAACTATCCGACGAAGCTATGTCGTATGTAAATGTTGTGGTATATAAGAAAAACAGTACCAAACCCTTGAAAAGTGCCATGACAGATGAGAAAGGTAATTTCCGCATTAACGACATATCGTACGGCAACTACACCGTACAACTGACATTTGTAGGATACAAGACCATCACAAGAGAATTTTCCATTACCCAAGAAAAAAAGAGCGTAAGTTTTAAGACCTTTTATCTGACAAGTGAGACACAGAGTCTTGAGGAGGTAACTGTAACCGCCCAACGCCCAGCAATGCGACTTGAGGTAGACCGCAAGTCATTTGACGTGTCACAAGACATCGTGAA
>JAJPYV010000323.1 GCA_021204735.1 Prevotella sp. | reverse complement strand
CAATGATATAAGTTTGAATGAAAGGAAATGCCATGTAAGAATTGCTAAGGTATGTTTCCCAATCCAAACCATCATGTACTTTGTTTTCCTGCCATATCTTACTATTATATTGCTAACATAGACTACCATTAATGTTCCTGAAACTGCACATAAGCAATATGGAATAATTTGCCATGTTGTAAATTTTAACATATTTGTTGGCATGAAAATGGAACAAATGCAAACAATTATAAAAGCCACTATTGTAAAATATCCTTTAATCTCAAATTGCCATTGTTTTATATTATATCCAGCCATGAAAAATGTCGCTGATAGGAATATCCTGCTGTCAATTCCGAAATATGGCACATGTATTATTGGAAATGCACTTGTTAAAATTGTAAGGATAAGCAAAATTACCCCCCCCCACTATGGGTTTCTTGACATACTTGATTGTTGCAAGTGATATCAATGAGCCCCAAAACAGACATCTAAGAAACCAATAGCCCCCTAACAATTGTTCACTATCTGACATTGCTGTGACGATAAGTATGGCATGATGAAAATAATCAGAAACTGAATAAAGTGATGAGACATTTCCGTTGAAGCCATATTCTCCATTATATATGTTTAGATAAAACAACACATTGTGAAATACTAAAAACAGAAGTCCATATTTTACGAAAGGAACATACAGACCTTTTACTCGTCTAATTGCAAATTGTTTTGGCGTATTCAAATACTTTTCTTTAAAACAATATCCACTCATTATGAAAAACAATGGCATGTGGAATATATATATAAAATCATGCATAAATTTAGGGCATCCAGCATGACACATCACCATCAGCAATATACCGAAAGCCTTGGTTATTGAAATAGACTCAGAATATATTTTCATTTATGCTTTATGATAGAAAGAAAGTATTTCTTGTCTTCTGAAGTTAGAGTTATTAGCACAAAAATGCTATATAGAATAGCAAATAAAAATCCTTTCATTATAAAGGCAAAAAATGTTGATATTGATACTGATATCGTTTTATCTATAAGAAAGTTTATTATCAAACCGCTTGCAACGTATGGGAAAAAAGAGCGTGAGAAAACACGCCATGAATTGATTCTCATTTTCCGTGGCCAATAGTAAAAGTAATAGAACAAAAGTTGTATTAGGATGTAAATCACGAAAGCAATCACCACACCTCCTATTTGGTAGTGAGGTATCGTAAACCATGCTATAACAAGACCTGCGACAGAAGCAATAGCAGAATTATATGTTATCGCACGAATATCAGTGCCAGATAATATAAGACTTGAGATTGCATTATTGTGTACAACTAATGTGCAAAGAAGCCATAAATTAAGGTAAGGTATTAAATAATAATAACTCTCACCAACATACATTGTTAAAACCTCTTTTCCAACTGTCATCATGCCGAAAACACAAAAACACAAAACAATACTGATATATTTTGTACCATCGTATGCAACCTTGTAATAAGCTACTTTGTTATGTTGAGCCACTGCTTTGGCTGCTGAAGGCAACAAAGCTCCCATAAATGAACTCCCGAATAAAGAGACAATGCTAATTATACCATTCAATACCCTGTAATCGGCAACAGATTCAATGTTCCCACGTATACCCAAGAAAACAGGGCGTAAATTATAGAATGAGAACTGAAAAAGACTGAATGAGAATATATTCAAGCAATATGGAATAATGCCTTTTAGCGTAACCCAATCAAATTTTGGCATAAAACTGATGAACGGCAATTCCTTGCGGATTTTCTTAACTGATAATGGTATGATTACAAAAAGAGCAAATGTTGTCAGAAAGAAATACAAAACGATATTTAGGTGGGCATACACCGTAATAAAAAGAATTGCTATCATTACTAATTTGGGGATTATAGTCCTTCGCTGTATCCATGCAACATTCTCCGTTGCCCTTATAAGTTGATCAAAACATGAAGAATACCAACTTATGATTGCGCTTAACATCAAGATAATAAAGAAATCACGCAAAATGGTATCCTGTTCGGGCGTAAGGTGAAACAATTGTTTGGAAAATAATGTGATAATCAATAAGACCAAACTATTCACTATTCCAATGCAGCCGTAGAATGCCAAACTTGACTGGAAAAGTTTCTTTACGTTTTCATAATCTTTTTTCGCAAGCCATGCAGAGAAAAACCTGACGTTAGTGGAATTGAAGCCCAAGTCCATCAATTGCATATATACATTCACTGACATTGCCAAACCGATCAGTCCATATTCCGCTTTTCCGAAATAGTTGATTAGAATTGGCACTGATATGAAACCATAAACGGCATTGATGACATTCATCACCGTGCTCCATATCACACCACTGGCAACTTTTGATGAACTACCCATTCTGCTTTTTTAATTTGTAAAATCTCTTTGCTGTTCCGAGAGCGTCTCTCACAGCAACGAAGAAGTTTGTTTTCAATGATGTTTTAATGAAACCAAAACCTTTGAATTCTAAGATGAATCCTGATAACAGTTGTACTACCAATACACGCCAGCCAATGAGGTGACGCCTGTTATATTGATATCTCTGTATATCTTTAATTTTATCTATATCTAATATTTCTGTTTCTATATAACCAGCCTTAACTGCCTCATCAAAAATCTGTTTCCCAATGTTTGTGCGAATAAAACAGAAATTCCTGCCTTCCGATTCAGTAAAATCTGGATAACCGTCTTTTGTGTTCCAGGAATCACCGGAAGCTATATCCGCCAGCAAACCTATTCCGTCAGGGCAAATCTTGCAACGAAAGCCCAACTGACGACCAAGTATTTTTCCCCAACTTTCGTTATAGGTCATCCTATTAACTTTACCGTCACTATATTTCACTGTAAAATATCCAGGCCAACCATCTCCTCTATAACTTAGAGATATGGGAGTACTGTTATGAGCGAAAGAATTTATTGCCTGTATAGTTGCATTATAGCTTGGCATTCCTGCACAAAAAATAGCTAGCAAATAAGGAAATTTGGATTCATACTGTGGATATTCTTTTATAATATTCCTGACCGCCGCAACATCACATGGCTTACCGATAAAGCAAAACTTTTCCTGTTTGTTATTTTCAAGAATCCTGAAAATATTGCTGAACATGGAAACTGGAGCATATCTGCTACCGCAATGACTGCAGATTTCCTTTCTTGTACGACTGACACACAATTCATTGTGCAGATAGTCATTCTCAATAGTACCGATATGTAACACAGCATCTACTTTTCCACTTTCAAGGAGATATATCGCCAATGCTGTTGTAACTCCACCAGAAGCTGACTTATGTCGGATTGTGCTGTCTGAAGCCCATGCATTGCAGATAGTTTTTACCCCCCCCATACATCAGTATTATGTCCTTTTACACTTTCTATATGAATTCCAGGACAACAATGAATGATTTTATTTATAGAATTATGGTCTGTAGGAATTGGATCAGGGCGATAAAACCCATTTACGTTTATTCGCAACATGGATTTTGGGCTTATTGCCTCACATAATCCGCATCCCAAGCAAAGGTCATTCTTGATAATTTTCGATATATTGGTTACCATTAGAAATATTTGTTACGTTAGGTTGTTGCCACGAACAAATTCTTTCCGACTTTGGTGAATAAACAGGCTTTTGCTGATAGTGTCCCATCAATATCAGCACAATTGGTATCTCATTTTGTGGAATCCCCGTGATTTTCCTGAATTCATTGTCTTTTTGGGGACTTCTGACATACATTTTAAAACATGATGCTATGTGTTGAAGATGAAGACCGTGTACTACATTCATGGCATAAAGTCCGCCATCGATAAAAGGCTGGTATCTCTCGTAATTTCCACCAAAATAGGAAGAATTGACGGTAACAACCATTATTGCCTTTGCATTTCCGCACCAATTTTGGTCACCCAACTGATTGTCAATAATCATCCTCATGTCCTTTTTATCTCTAAACAAGTGAGTGCGGCTTGCCTGACGGTTACACGCTGAAGGGGTAAAGGAGGCCAAAGACAATGCTTTCACTATTTCCTCATCAGATATAGGGGCATCGGAATAATCCCTGACGCTGGAACGGGATGCAAAGAAATATGTTATTACTTCCTCGTTAAATGGCTCAGGTTCACATACAGTTTTTACCCCCCCCTTATAACTAAAATTGACACTCGTTCCGTATTCAGTCAAAAGATTTGTAATCATTCTCCTGCATGGCACATCCTTTGTTGAATTAGAATTTTCCATGTATCTCGCTAAAATATTAATTGACAATCGGCATATCTCATTCATCGGATTTTTCTTTAAATACCTACGAATCAACTTAACAAGACTTTGGGACTTTTCCTTACCGAACTCTTTTGGACAATCAGTGAATGACATGCCTTTTTCCAATGCATGCATCATCAGCATTATACGTGCTAAAATCTTGTCTGGCTCACTACCGAAAGTCAGATAATTTTTTATCATGTACCTATAATCAGATAAGTAACAGATAAGCAAAGCAAGTTTTGACTTGCAGTTAAGTATAAAATTTTTCATAAAAGAAAATCGTTTATTTTTTTTGTTAATAAATATTTGCGTTCTTGTACTACTGTCTGCATCCTGTTTTTTATAGAAGTTTTTTCTTCTTCTCTACTTTTAAAACAATCCATAACGGTTTGCAATGCTTGTTTCTCGTTGCATGCTTTCATGTCTATCATGTCCATGTAATCCAATGTGTCAATAAACAAGCCGTTGAACTTTCTGCTGTATGCCATTGGCACAACAGGAACACCAGACGAGAAAGCTGCTATTGTGGCGTGCATACGTGCTCCCATGAAAAAATCCATACCAGCGATATATCCTTTAGCTGCTATTGGGTCTAAAAACAGTGGAGATAAAATTAAGTTATCATTCTGATATTCTTCATAAAGGTCGTATGACACAGCATAATCATTTTCTATATGTCGCTCACCACCTACAACGTGAGGTATCAAGTGTAGCTTTACATTTTCCATTGAAAGGAAATAAGAAATAATGTCTCTTATCAGTTTCTGATAGTCCAATGTCAGACCGAACTGATTATCCCTTGTATATCCTCCATGCCATAACAATGCTGATATATTAAGTCCGACATGTATGAAATCTTTGTTGAATGTCTTGCGTTCAAATGGCATGAAAAATGCGACATCTATACATTCTATAATCTCCTTATTTGGTGTAAGTTGCTTGACATAATCATGGCTTTGTCTATCACGTGTCATAACGCATTTAGCATATTGGATGCCTTTTATGGCTCGTTTCATCAACTTGGAATCATTAAATGGTCCTATTGTTTGTGGAAGTATGCAATAAGGAATTTTGAATTTAGTACCCAAACTATATTGACCATATATCCAGTTAAAGCGCCCCTTTCCATATATATCAGCAAAACTGTCTCCTTGTCCGATATCTAAAATCGCATCAGCATGTTTGTATATTTGAATTGTTGAAATAAATTGTTTTATCTGAACAATGTTTTTAAAACTGTTCCTTTTGTTGTAGCATGAAATATCTGGTATTGCAATGTATTTTAATTCTAATCCTCCTGAACGCAATATGTGTTCTCCCATTTCTGAATGACCACTATTTGGCAAATAGAAAGTATATGGAATGTTTTTACTTTCCAAAAGTTGTTTCAATATGAACATTGTGGATAAAGACAATGCCACACAGCCACGGTTCCCGTTTTCCACGGCACAGTTAGCTAAAATTAGTTTCATTTTATGGCTTAATACAATCTACATGACTTACCATTAAATTTGTAAGTCAAATTATTTGGTCTTTCTCCAACCTTTTTTGCTGGTATTCCAGCTACAACCGAAAAAGGCTCAACATCTTTAGTAACTACACATCCAGCACAACAAACCGCACCCTCACCAATATGAACACCTGGTAGAACTATTACGTTTGATCCAAGCCATACACGATTGTCTATCTGTACGTTCATTTTTCGAGTAGTAGAACATCCGAAGTTTGGATCTCTATGGTCGTGTTGAAGAGTATATATTGATACGTTAGATGATAGATTCACGTTTTCTCCAATTATCAATCCTTTTCTTGCATCAAGAATTGCATTATCTCCAATGATAGTTCCTTTACCAAGATACAAATTACGAGGACTACGTATTTCTGTCTTGAAATGAATGACAACATATTTATCTATATGAACGCCCAATCCCTTGTACAACCATTTCCTTATATGATTGGATGGGATAGTGGAAATATGAAATAGCAGGTATCTTTCTGCC
>JAJPYV010000014.1 GCA_021204735.1 Prevotella sp. | reverse complement strand
TCCTTGAATATCGTGTTGCCAAACGATTTTATCTGTCCGATGACATTCCAACTCTTGTTCTCATCAATGGTGGACATGATATAACTGATAATCCATTTGAGCACGACACTCTGTGCATCAAGCGACTCTATCATACGGTCAACTGCCTGTTCCTCAACCTCTCCGTCATTTAAGTCGATTCTAAGGTTTGCCGTCAGGTCCAATTCTCTTGCCAAATTGCGCAGGATTGACTGAAAGAAGGTGTCTATAGTCTCCACCCTGAAATAGTTGTAGTTGTGCAGCAGGAAATTGAGTGCGATACCAGCCTGACGGCTTGCTTGTTGCCTGCCGATACCAAGTTTTTCAGTTATTTCCGCAATGTAGCTTTCAGAATCGGGAAGGCCTTTCCAGATGCCGTACAGTTGACTGAGAATACGGATTTTCATTTCTTCCGTTGCCTTGTTGGTGAACGTTACGGCAAGGATTTTCTTGAAGCTTAGTGGGTCTGCCATAAGGAGCTTTATGTACTCAATGGTTAGCGTGAATGTCTTTCCACTTCCCGCACTTGCTTTATACACTGTCAATGGTTTCATACGCATGGATTATTGTTATGTGGTTTACCAGTCCCTGAATAGTTCGAGGGTGAAGCGGCAGCCTACACCGTCGTAAGCGAGGTTACGTGTGGCGATGAACGCACCCAATGAGAAGAAGCGGTTGGTGAAGCCATAACCGATTTCAATGTAGGGATGCAGATGCTCCACAAAAAGAGTGTTCATGTAAACGCGCTCCATTTCCATCAGCCTGCCGACGTATGGAATACGTGAGAGGATCATCAATGGAGACTCGTATGTGATATTTGTCCTTATATAGTATTCGGAGGAATTATACCACTTGCTTCTCAACAACTGGAACTCGCCTGTCCAGTCATCGTTCCAGCCGATAGGTATGTTCTCGTCCTTGAAATTAGCATAGTCCAGAAAATATGCGTTCTTGCTCTTGGATGTATATAGTCCGCCGCCTATTCTTGTAGACAGACTTCTCAGCCTGTTGTATTGTTTCTTCCATGAGGCATCAAATTCTATGCGCTCATAGTCCATATACAACTTGTTCAGCCTTATTCCGCGCTCGTAGTCAACCGAGAACACTGCACCTTTAACGCCCCATGGCCGGTATCTCAGTTGCAATGACGGAGCAAAAGAGAAATATCTTGTCTGTAAGCCGAGACTTGAGAACCCCTCCTTGTCCACGGCGGACCTCTCATGATATACCAATCCCGGACGTATCGCCCATTTTGCTGTTATATCATAATTGTCTGTCAACTTCAGATAGAAGTCCTTGAAATACTTGAAATTCATCCTGCTAAGACTCATCGAATCTAATGTCTCACTTATTTTGCGGTTGACAATGCTTGAAAAAGTAATCCTGTTTCCGTTACCTATCTCAAGGGCGACAAAGGCGTTTTTCCTTTTATTGTACGTGAATTTTATGGGTGCTTTGAAATAAAACTGATGCAACTTGAATGAATAGCCGGCATTGAAAGATGCGGAAATATCACGATTGGGTGTAAAACTATAGCTCCCCCTTAATTTCATCTTGTATGTTATTCCCTTACGCTTGCTGTATCCGAGATATAACGGATTGAGTATCGGTGACACCCTGAACGAGCCTTGTCCCTCCGTACCGAAATTTCCTTTAGTCCTGGTTAGGAAATGGTCTCCCATTACGTCCCATAAAACTCTGTCCCAACGCCTGCTCTCTCGCCTTAACTCTGCGGAATCTATATTATTTATTATTGAGTCGTGTTTTGCATAAACTTCTATTATATTTTCAGGTAGGGGCGTCGGCCTTATCTCATCCATAAGCGACATGTCGTGTGAGTTGATTAGAGAGTCGGACAAGGTTACTGGATTGTCATAAACTGAATGATAGGAAGATGATATCTTATTGCCTAAAAAATTAAACTTAGCATCTATGTCGCATGTCTTGGGGAACAGTGAATATTGCCCTTCCTTTCCCATTACTGCATCTATGTGAAATTCCAGCATATCATATTCCCCTTTGAACTTTATCCTCTGTATCTGCCCCGTCTCCTTCTCAACTATAGCAGAACCGCTTATCAACTGTGTGTTACGACGTTTGGGGCGGAACACAATCTCTACGTTATCATCAGACAAACTCCGGATATTGTATTTGTAAAGTTTTGTATTATGGGCATTGAACGGCGACAAAATCTGGTTAGGTAATATCGACTTTTCGTAAACATTGGGCATGAGATAATTCGTTAACGTAGACATCGTATTCCTATAACGAGGTATCGTGCCCGTATTTAGACGACGAGTGGATTTCAGCATTATACCGTCATTTACGAGAATATCACTATAACTTTCGCCCGTAAACTCACGATTACCCTTTGCGATGGCGTGCATTGAAGGAATTGCTGTCAATAATATGTTCCTATGGTGTGTCTTGAAATAATATCTTACATAAACATTAGTACTGATTGTGTCAATAGGTTCAGACATGCTTCGTTTATAATCCAAAACTCGTTGGAGAATTAGAGTCTCAGATTTATCTTCAGCGTATGATTTTTTTGTTATCCCCAAAAGAAGAATAATAAAAAAAAACAATATTTTGAGTTGGATTTTCACTGCACAAAGATAATGTAAGTAAAAGAGAACACAAAAGAATTTATATTTATTTTTGAAAAAACGAAATAAAAAATTTGGTGGGTTGCAAAAAACTCTGTATATTTGCACCCACATTTTAAAAATGGCCCCGTAGCTCAACTGAATAGAGCATCTGACTACGGATCAGAAGGTTACAGGTTTGAATCCTGTCGGGGTCACGAATTGGAATCAGAATCGATTCCTTTTTTGTTTTTATAAGCATTTGTATTATTGCCGCACTCTACAATGTTCTATTTCTCAATTATTTTTGAATATCACATTTAAAAGTCAACTTTTTCATGCAAAACATAAAAAACAAATAAAAAATTTAAGTAATTTTGCGAACGGAAACCGAACTCCTGAAGAGTTTTAAGATAGTAATTACGAACATCCATGCGCATATTACATTTTATACCCAACACATCCAAAGATACAAATTGGAAAGATGGATATAAACTGCCCTTGATAAAGACAATGGCGGAACGTGATGAGATACATGTTCTAACAGCAGGAAAAAGCGAAGATATTGGTAAAGTCGTAATGCATAAATATTCTCGTGGGGAAATTTTTTTTAAGGGATATACATCGTTCTTTGACAAAAAAATTGAGGAAATAAAGCCGGATATCGTGCACATCCATGCATGTTGGAACGCTGTAGCTTATAAATTTCAGAAATGTTGTATCGCACATCGTATACCAGTTGTGTTGACAATGGACAAGCTACTTGAACCGTGGCATTTGGCAGACAACTATCTACTGTGCAAACTGCCGAAATTGTTAACCTATCAACGTTTCATGATAAAAAACGCACAGGTGTTACAAGCGACAACGGAACAAGAGCATGATCGTCTTATTTACTTGAGGTTAAAACATCTGTTGAAAATAACACGCAGAAAGAGCGACACCAAGAAAGCATGGAACAGCAGGGTTGTAACTGTTAAGAGGTTTGACATTACAAATGGCGTAACTGTTACCGACATGTCAACCGACCTCGTGAAACTTTATTCCAAAGTGATTGACAGTTATCCGTTCATGGGTATGTCGGATGAGGAAATAAAGTTGGAGGATGAGTTACTGCTTCAGGGAATGACGGTAAACAAGATTCATCATTCTCTGTCTGATGACATCCTGAAAATATTTCCTTTAATGGATTACAACTCTTGGCGGCGCATTTTCCTTCATTCTCTTGACGAGGGAATATTCGACTACGTTAAAGTTGGGGCTCATATAAACGGCATTGACTATACTTCATGGATAAACATGGATAATGTGTCGCGTTTTCCTCACCAAACTACAGTACACGAAAAAGACGTCAAAAGCAATAAAAAGATTGCTCGTCTGAAAAAAGACGACACTATACCTGACAGGGAGAAAAAGTTATGCTTACTCCTATTGGAAATCCTTTTAAGGTTGGAGAACGTGAAAATTCATCGTTCCAACTTCACCACAGTGTATAATGCGCTGCGCTTTGAAGATTATGATGAAGACATCTTACGACAAATTGCTTCACGCATGGGAATAAAAAAGAACACCGCCCGACTATTTAAGTTGCTTGAGGAGCGATATGGATTAGAAGAAGGTTTTATGTTCTTAGAACCGTTGGATGACAACAAGACTGATAAATTTAGAAAAATGTTATTTAAAGCTGATATACAATGAAAATTCATCACGAGGATATAGAAAACGACTTGCGATATCTTCAACTGTTGTCGCAAAGTTTTCCGACAATTGCTGACGCAAGTGCCGAGATAATCAACTTTCAGGCGATATTGAACCTTCCGAAAGGTACGGAGCATTTCCTTGCCGACATTCACGGGGAATATAAGTCGTTCCAGCATGTTTTGAGAAACGCTTCTGGTAACATCAAACGAAAAGTGAACGAGATTTTCGGTAATGAAATCCGTGAGGCGGAAAAGAAAGAACTCTGTACTCTGATTTACTATCCAGAGGAAAAACTCGAACTCGTGAAATCCACCGAGAAGGAAATAGAAGATTGGTATCATATCACTATACACCAACTCGTAAAGGTTTGCCGCAACGTGTCGAGCAAATACACGCGCTCAAAGGTACGCAAATCTTTGCCATCTGACTTCTCCTACATTATCCAGGAATTGCTCCATGAGCGTACCGACGACGCCAACAAAGCTGCATACGTAAACGTAATCATCGAGACAATTATATCGACAGGAAGGGCAGACGACTTTATAATAGCCATTGCCCATGTGATACAACGACTTGCCATCGACCAACTGCATATTCTCGGTGACATCTATGACCGTGGTCCAGGAGCGCACTTAATTATGGATCTTATGGCTAATTACCATAATTGGGACATCCAGTGGGGCAACCATGATATACTGTGGATGGGGGCTTGCGCAGGCAATGATGCTTGCATCTGTAACGTGATTCGTCTTTCCTTGCGCTATGGAAACCTCGTTACTTTAGAGGAGGGCTATGGAATAAACCTCGTTCCACTTGCCACTTTCGCAATGGAACAATATGCAAACGACCCATGCACGGTGTTTATGCCAAAGTCTAACGGTGATGAGGATTCTGATTTTGACGAGAAAACAATACGCCTGACGGCAATGATGCATAAGGCGATCACCGTACTCCAATTCAAGGTTGAATCTGCCATAATCCGAAAGCACCCTGAATGGGACATGGACAATAGGTTGCTGCTTAATAACATTGATTATGAGAAAAAGACGTGTACCGTTGACGGTCAGGTTTATGAGATGAGAACTTGCTGTTTCCCAACAATAGACCCAAATGACCCTTGTGCACTTACACCAGAGGAAATCGACTTGATGAAGAAGTTGCGCCATTTGTTTACGGTAAACGAAAAACTGCATAAACATATCCGTTTGCTACTAAGCCACGGTGCTTTATATACAATCATAAACAACAACCTGCTTTTCCATGCGTCAGTACCATTGAATGCAGACGGTACTCTCAAAGAAGTGGAGGTCTACGGAGAACGTTTTAAAGGCAAGCAACTGATGAACCGTGTCGAACAGATTATAAGAAGTGCTTTCCAATACGACTCTGACCCGCAGGAGAAAGCCTACGCCATTGACTATTTCATGTATCTTTGGTGCGGAAAGGATTCTATTCTGTTCGACAAGTCAAAAATGGCGACATTGGAACGTTATTTCCTTAAAGACAAGAGCGTTCACAAAGAGGAGAAAGGCAACTATTTCATCTTGCGTGACAAAGAGGAAATCTGCGACTCTATTCTCGACGCATTTGAAGTTAGCGAACCTAACCGCCATATCATAAATGGACATGTTCCCGTTCATGCAGGTAGTGGGGAAAATCCTATCAAGGCTAATGGTAAACTGATGGTGATTGACGGTGGCTTCTCACAGGCATATCATGCCGAAACGGGCATTGCGGGTTACACACTCGTATATCACAGCAGAGGTTTCCAACTTGTTCAGCACGAGCCGTTCACCAGTACTGAGGATGCCATACTCAACGGCTCGGATATCAAGAGTACTATTCAAATAGTCGAGATGTCCTCTCACCGCATGCTCGTGGCAGATACTGATATAGGAAAGAACTTGAAACGACAGATCTATGAACTCGAAAAACTCCTCTATGCCTACCGCCATGGCTATATAAAGGAACGAAGATAATTAATTGTGATT
>JAJPYV010000033.1 GCA_021204735.1 Prevotella sp. | reverse complement strand
TCTAGTTGAATAAGACACACCCCTAGGGGGTCGGGCCGGGGGGGGGCTTTATAGGCTGAGCTTATAACTTACCCCTATTATATTTCCTCGTTCCTCTTCCTTATCATTCGACTTGATATAATAGTAAAACACTCCAACAGAATGTTGCTTTGAGATCTTATAGTCAGTACCCACAGCGTATCTCATCTTGTCCCAGGCAAATCCACTGTTCATATTGTTGTAAAGCTCATAAAATGCGTATGGTTCAAAACCCGACTTTTTTATATTCCATGCCACCTGCAGGCGGGAACGCAGCACGCTTTTCGACTTTGAACTTACTTCCTCATCGTCAATCTGCTCACGGCTGTCAGCGTCAAATTTATCCACGTTCTTCCCCATACGGTAGGTATATTGGTATCTCTCTCGCAAAGAAAACTCCACTCGTTTCACCTTTACCTGCCCTGTTACTGAAAACATGATACGGTGGCGCGGCGACCAGTATTTGGATATCACATTCCCTTTATCTGTCAATCGCCAGTCATTAAACTTATCAATGAATACATAATCCAACTCAGTCTTGAGATATTTGTTGATACGATAAGAGACACCTGCCTCCAACGACCAACGATCCATCAAATTGAAGGCATCTGCCGTACGTATTTCCCCACTGACAGAAGCCGACAACCCTTTCATTATCTTCTTCTGTACCTCGACATTAGCCCACAGACCTAAGTCGCCATCATCTCCTGCATGAGCTGCCGTCAAACTGAATATCGCCAACAATACGACTGTAAATATCTTCTTCACCATATCCCTCTCTTTAATACTCCTCATCAGGTATCTTCATAACCGTATCAACTGGATTTGTCACCTTTGGGTTCAAAGGTTTATAATACACTTTCAAAATAGCCGAATCTTTCAGGAAATCAATAGAGCCGACATCCACTTTTGTTATTTCCAGACCCGTCCTCTTCTTCAAGTCTGCAAGAAGCTCCTCGTAACGCTCCGGCACGATAAGCTCTATCCTATCATATTTTACATATTTACAGGCGATGTGTTTAAGCAATCGGTTGCCTTCACATATCCAGATACAAATTATGAAGATAAGGTTCACGACTGCTATAATGGCTACTCCCCAGTCCTCATTTAAGGCATTGATCACGGATAGGGCGATAATCATAAACAGATATGTCATCTCCCTCACAGGAATCGTCTCCGTGCGGTATCTTATAATACCGAAAATAGCGAACAGACCGAGAGCAAACCCGATCTTCAACTTCACCTCTCCCAACATATAGATAAGAAAGAAGATACTGATACTTATCAGTGTAAATGTAAAACTGTAATCCCTCCTCTTACTTTTTGGGTAATAGAAACCATAAATGATTATCAATACCACTACGATATTGACACCAAAACGTATCAACAAGTCTATTAATTGCTTATCCATGATGTTTGATATTCTGATATTTTGATAAATTCCTTATTCTTTCCTTAAACCTGTTCTGCCTTAACTTTCTATCTGTAAGGGCACATCCCATGCAGTATTTACTGAATGAAGCTCTCTGGATATGGAGCTTTCTCAACATCTCCTTCACTGGCGAGAATGTCAGTCCGTCACGTTTCAACTCTACCACGGCAATTTTATCTAATATAGTCTCATTGCCATTTGTCATATTTCTGAACCAGATGTCAGTATCTATTGTAAGACGCTCTGTCTTCGCTTTATTCACCAACGTGATGCGGTGAAAACTGTTTTCAAGTTGGGCATGAAGGTCTTCCAAACTGTACCAGGCGTGTTTGTGAAGAAAATTATTGCCACCCTCAGCAGCAAGATTATCAACCGACGTTACACGTATGCGTTTCTTGTCAGTACGCCCCTTGTTGCTCTTGTTCTTGACCTCAAGAAATGTCAAATCGGAAGATTCATAAGAGCGAACCCTGATTTTCTCCCTGACGGTACGTCCGCACTGATGAGCGACATACATACTGTTTGTAGGGGTATCGAGATACACGGTATGGTAGGTTATGTCTCGCTCATCTTTTACCTCCTGAACCATATAATCCTCCGCAGCTAATCCCAACAACGCCACGAGTTCTTCTTTTGACAACAGGTATTTCGTGTCAATCCTGTTCATCAACTTTATACCACTCATCTGCTCCAATGTTATCGGAGTGAATATGGATAAAAGCTCTTGTTTACTCATGGCATTCATTTAGATTATCTGATGTTTATTCCAATCTGCTTGAAATTCATTTAGCTGATGATGAAGATGCGACAGTTGTCACCATACTGCTTGGCGTGAACGTTGCCGTAGAAGTTCCAGCAGTGTATATGCCTCCTGTTGTCAAACCGTAGAACGACGTACCGCCTTCTACACTACCGCCATTGTAAATAGTATAGCTTGTTCCAGAATCCAATAGCGGACTGCTGAACAGCACTACCATCTTACTGTAATCTCGTGGTATCACGTATGACATCACATCCGTACCGTCTGTGGCTGCTATCGTAAACAGATATCCGCTGCTACCCGAACCGTTGTAAATTACGGAAGGCTGCGTTGAACTTGATATAGGAGTACTGGTATCTCCACCGATGCCGATTAGCGTACCGCCTGTTATCTTGAACGTGCTCTGACTGTCTATTCCACTTTCATTAATTGAACTGCCGGAGGTAACTATCATACCACCTGTAATGGTAACTGTTCCGTTGGAGTCCATACCATCGTTCTCATCACTGTAACAATAGATATTTCCACCGCTGATTGTGATACTGTTGGTAGCACTGATACAGTCACCGTATGAATTTACACATACTGTACCATCGTTTATGGTAAGCGCTGTCTTACTCGAAATTCCCTCACTGCCATTACCGCCTGTCGTTCTTACCCAAACCGTACCGGAATCTATTGTCAAAGCACCGTCTGCCTTGATTCCCTTGGCTTGTGTGTTGAGACTGCCGTAGACATACTCTTCACCGGTGGTTATCACCCTGACATCACTGTTGCTGATTTTCACAGTGCCTGCACTGTTGATGCCCTTACCTGCTGAACCTGTACTCTTCATATATACAACGGCATCACTTATCGCAACGCTTCCGTTGCTCTTTATACATGAACAACTGCTGACATCTGCCGATTCAGTGTCGTATTTCGCATCTCCAGATGTTAGCAAAAGTACTTGTCCTCCCATGATATTCACATCTGTCCCTGCCTTTAATGCCTTCGAAGCCTCACCTGTAATATTCGCCTTCACCAAACCGCCTCTGATATCTATATTGCCGTCCTCACATTCGATACCGTCACTCGAAGGACTCATCTCAAGCATTCCGCCAGCAATGATTATCTTCTGGTTGGCATGTATGGCATCTGAAGCCGACGACACTATCTCAATCTTAGTACCGGCATGGATATACACATAGTCATCACTGCATATTCCATGCCTGTTTTTGCCGCTCACCGTCAATGTCCCGCTGCCGCTAAACAATAGCTGTCCCTCACTGAACAGACAGGCTTTCTGGTCCTCGCCATCTATGTTGTTGCTATAAACTGCTGCATCACTAAGGGTGTTCTCCGTCCCTGATACACTCTCCAAATATGTGCCTTTGCCGCTTTGTATGTTGATGGCTGCTCCCTTCGCACTTGTCAGAGACAAACCATTTAAAGTCAACTTTATTTTATTGTCGCTGTATATCTTGAATGAACCATTTGTCGTACTGCCACTTAAAACGTACTCAACTGACTTGGCGGTGGAATTTACCGTAACATCTGCTCCGTCAACACTTACGTCAACATTACTTACACTTCCTGTAACGATTGCGCTTGTGCCATCATAAGCAATATTTATCTGCGATTTAAACGATGCGTTCTCAACAAAATCATCATATTCCTCATCTTCTTCATCAGTCGGAACTTCCTCTGCCGCATCAATGAAACCATTCCCTAAAAGGTCATCCCAAAATATATCAAAGTCAAGCAGATTACCAGCAAGTCCCGCAAGCTCACTATTGCCTGGAACTGTGTCGGTCTTATTGTTATCGTCCTTGCTCACGCTACCACCAAGAAAGTCATCCAATGAATCCGCTCCGCACGCCGTCAGTAGAAACGTAACACACAACACAAAAAAAATCTGGCTTTTCATATTAAATCCCTTATTACCTATTACACATTAACAATGATGTCAATCTTATTGCATATCGTTTACAAAGTTAGTACAAATTTTCAAAACTTAAAGAAACTAATTGAAAAACGTTGATTTATATTATTTTATTTCACATTTATCATACAAAAACTTACAAAAATTAAGATGACAAACTTCACAGCCTGCCAGCCCATAATTTAATTATTTCATATTTTAGCCATTTTTCTCTTGTTATTCCTCTGCTGGTGCCTCCTCAAGCAAATCCATAAACTCATCAAGTTTCGGGGTTATGATGATTTGTGTACGACGGTTGCGCTGCTTGCTGGCTTCAGTACTATTGTCCGTAAGAGGATTGTACTCTCCACGACCACCAGCTGTAAGTCGTTTAGGATCTACTCCGTACTCATTCTGCAATGCTTGAACTACACTTGATGCACGCAAACAAGACAAGTCCCAATTGTTACGGATATTCTTCATATTCGCCGAACTGCTGTTTACTGGTACATTATCGGTATTTCCTTCAATGAGCACGTCATAATCGCTATAGTCCATTATTATCTTGGCTATTTTGCTCAATACCTCTGCCGCACTTTCGTTGATTTCATAACTTCCACTCTTGTAAAGCATGTTATCGGCAAGTGAGATATATACCACACCCTTCAATACCTGTACATCTACGTCTTTCAATTCATCCTGATTAAGAGAACGGGTGAGGTTGGTGGTGAGAATAAGGTTGAGTGAATCGCTCTTACTCTTCACCTCAACAAGATGACGGATATATTGGTTCGACTCGTTTATCTGGTCAACGAGCTTCGAAATGTTCACTGTTGTCTGGTTGCTTGCCGTCAGACTCTTGTCTAATGCATCCTGCAATGAGTTGTAGGCACTCTTTGACTGGTCGAGCTGGTCTTGCAGACTTTCTACCCTTACCTGACTTGCTGCAAGCTGGGTGTTGGTTTCCGCGATAGTCTGCCTTGCCTCCTGATACTTAGTCGTCAGCTCCTTGTTCTCATTCTGACAACTCTCTAATTGTTTCTTACTTACACAACTGCTGAATACGAGGCACCCAACAGCAACAGAAAGTACTAATACGCTTTTCTTCATGATTTCTATTTTTTATTTCATTCTTTTTTGATTAGACGTTCATACTTTAATAAAGTTGTATGTGGTTAATATTATTTAACATTACCTGCCCACAATTATTAATATTTATCAATTCAAAGTCCCGATACACATATTATCGAAATATGTATATCGGGACTTCTTAGTTCCTTTATCATATAAATCCTCTACAAGAACTCCCATTGCGTGTCAACAATATTGAAATTGATCTATCAACGGGCTCTTGATAACAGAAGTGGATTGCTTAATGAACCAAGAACCATACTCCTGCCTGATGTTGTTAGGCAGCCTGTTGGTGTCTCTCCATTTTGTGAGGAGATTGCGTAAAGGCTCGCCAGGGTTGGGCTGTGAGTCTTTCAACAAACCGGCACGTGCCAGTTCGCAATTTGCTTCCATGTCTCCTATTATACTCTTGCCTTTCGACAGCATATAAGCATCGAGACATGTAAGGATAGCTGTGATAATTTTAGAGTCTCCCATGGCGTTAAATTATTAATTAGATATTTTTAATACTCTACAAAAATACAATATTTAATTTTTATGCACAAATAATTTCAATTTAAAAGTTTTTGGTTTATTCCGTTTTTACACTTTTTAACATCTTCCTTTTGTAAAGATTGATAATCGTCAAATAGACATTGCAATCTGCATATATAAAGAGTCGTTTTCAAAGGGGTATTCCATAATCATGCTTTATCTCATCCATCACAAACAGACTCTCTATTGAGGCAATATATTCTATCTCTCCAAGAACATTCAATATTAGTTCTTTGTAATATCGCATGTCTGGCGCATGGATCTTCAACAGATAGTCGTTACTGCCCGAAATATTGTAGCACTCCGTAACCTGCGGTATCTCTCTCACTACCCTCGTGAAGTCGGCTGCTATCTTACTGTTTATATGCGACATCCTGACATTGCAGAATACCACAAAACCATAGTTCAACTTATCTGCATCAAGCACCGCGATATATTTTTTTATATAGCCTCCCTGTTCAAGTCGTTTTAGTCGTTCAAAAACAGGGGTGGATGAAAGGTTCACCTGTGAGGCAAGTTCTTTCGTTGTAAGCCGTGCATTATCCTGCAGTATATGCAG
>JAJPYV010000229.1:21922-26630 GCA_021204735.1 Prevotella sp. | reverse complement strand
GAAATATACTGACACTCAAAAATTTTGCTCCCGATGTACAGGTTTCTCGATTTCAGCCGTATCTGCCGTTCATTGATACGCTGCTTAGCCCTTTTCTCCAATTCATAGAAAGCATCCTCACGATAGCGAGCCTTATGCCCACGGGCTTGCGGCATTCGTCTCATCCATTCCAATTCCTTGCGGTACAGGTTGTTGGCACGTAATATCTCCGCCCTCGTGTTGTCAATGCGTTCCTGGCGTTTCTCCAAAAAATAACTGTAATTGCCACGGTAAGTATAGAGTTGTCTGTTGTCCAATTCGATAATGATGTTGCATACACGGTCGAGGAAGAACCTGTCGTGAGTAACCATGAGCAGCGTCTTGTTGCCACGTGACAGAAAGCCCTCAAGCCAGACAATCATGTCAAGGTCAAGATGGTTGGTAGGCTCATCGAGGATAAACATTTCCGGTTCAGTTAGAAGCACGTTGGCAAGAGCCACACGGCGTTGCTGCCCACCGCTAAGTTCACCCATTGGCTGATTCAGGTCGGTGATTTTCAGTTGGGTGAGAATTTGTTTTGCCTTGAGTATTCTCTCCTCGTTGCCCCTGTGGTTGAAACAAGCATCTAGAACAGACTCATCAGGGTTGAACAGAGGAGTCTGTTCTAAGTAACCTATTTTAAGGTCACGGCGGAAAGTGATTTTCCCAGAATCGTAGCCCTCTTTGCCAGTGATTATAGAAAGCAGTGTTGACTTACCCGTACCGTTCCTTGCCACTAATCCCACCTTCTGCCTTTCGGCAATGCAGAATGAGATGTCCTCAAACAAAATGTTTGCGCCGAAAGATTTAGTAAGGTTCTGTATGTCAAGATAAGGTTGGAGGGTTGCCATGGTTTCGTTTTTTTATGTTATGTGTATTTTCAGGAAATTTATTTGAGATTTTATAGGGGCTTTAATAGGGTGTAGGGACACAATTTATTGAGTCCGCTCGTTCTGAAAGAACGAATTACAAGCAATATTTGTTGATCATACGCCCCTTCGTGGCGTGCGGACTCAATAAATTGTGTCCCTACATTGGATGCTGGCATTTTAGGCGCATGTCCAGACATCGGGTAAAATCTGATCATAACGATTTGTTGATATTGTCAATATAGTTGAGTATTTCGTCCCTGCCGGTTTTGCTCACACAACTTGAAACGAAGTAGGGTGGCAGTTCCTCCCATGTCTCTTTCAATTTTTCCATATAAGTGTCAACCGACTGCTTAGCTTTCAGTGTGCTCAACTTATCCGCCTTGGTGAACACGATAGAGAAAGGCACGTTGCTTTTTCCTAACCAGTCAATGAACTCAAGGTCAATTGTCATCGGAGCATGCCGGATGTCAATAAGTACGAATACATTAACTAATTGTTCACGTTGCAGGATATAAGAACTAATCATCTGTTGCAATTTTTTTTGCACACTTTTTGAGCGTTTTGCATAGCCATAACCAGGCAGATCAACGAGATACCACTCATTATTAATAATGAAATGGCTTATCAGTAGAGTCTTACCAGGAGTGGCAGAAGTTTTTGCCAATCCCTTGTGGTTGCACAGCATGTTGATTAGGCTCGACTTACCCACGTTGCTTCTCCCGATAAAGGCATATTCCGCTTTTGTGTCATTTGGACATTGCATAGCAGTAGGACTGCTGATAACAAATTCCGACTTTTTGATTTCCATGATTCCTGTTTTTGTGCAAAAGTACAAAGAATTTCCCTATTGAGGGCACGTTCAGACATAATATGCTTCATGATTAAGCGTAATTATGTTTGGAGAATCATTGTTATTTTGATTTCTTCAGTTTTTCCATTTGTGCGTCTTTCATCTTCTTTAATAAATCGCTGGCGAAGATGAAATCAGTGAGTTTGGTGTTGGTGGAGGTCATTATGTCGGCACTCACGCCTACCCATTCCATGTTGCCTTCATGGATGAAAAGGATATTCTCACCAATACCCATAACCGAGTTCATATCGTGGGTGTTGATGATTGTGGTCATGTTGAACTCTTGTGTGATGCTGTGCAACAGGTCATCAATAACCAATGATGTTTTTGGGTCAAGACCGGAGTTAGGCTCATCGCAGAACAGGTATTTGGGATTCAGGGCAATGGCACGTGCGATAGCCACACGTTTCTGCATACCTCCGGAAATCTCACCAGGGAACATATTCTCCGCATTCTTGAGGTTCACACGGTCGAGACAAGTCCTGGCACGCTTGATACGGTCACGCAGGTTCATGCTTGAGAACATGTCAAGAGGGAACATAACGTTTTCCAATACCGTCAGCGAGTCGAATAAAGCCGCCCCTTGGAAAATCATACCCATTTCACGCCGCAGCATTATTTTCTCGTCCTTGCTCATTGCGATGAAGTCACGCCCATCATAAAACACTTCACCGCTGGTAGGGTCGAGGAGTCCTACAATATTCTTCATCAAAACAGTCTTTCCAGAACCGCTCTGACCGATGATAAGATTAGTCTTACCATTGTCGAATACAATACTGATGTCTCTCAGTACCTCCAAACCATCGAACGACTTACATAAATTTCTTACTTCAATCATGACTAAGAGAGGATTTGAGTTAGGAAAACATCAGAGAAAAGAATAAGAACGCTGCTCGTAACAACAGCATTAGTGCTCGCCTTACCCACATTTACAGAACCGCCCTCAACGGTATAACCATAATAAGAGGACACGCTCGCAATGATGAAAGCGAAGAACAAACTCTTGATTAAACTCATGTACACAAACCAAGGGTTGAAATCATGCTGCAAACCGATGGTCAATTCATCAGCACTTATAATATGTCCGACAAAAGATGTAGCGTATGCGCCTATAAAGCCTGATGCCGCACTGAAAATCACGAGGAACGGCATTATTGTTATCATACCCAAAATCTTTGGGAGAATAAGGTAATTAGCCGAGTTGACGCCCATGATGTCAAGTGCATCAATCTGCTGTGTAACCCTCATTGTTCCCAACTCAGAAGCGATGTTTGAACCTACTTTTCCTGAAAGGATAAGACACATGATAGAAGAAGAAAACTCAAGTAACATGATTTCACGAGTGGTGTAGCCAGTAACAAACTGAGGCATCCACGGACTTTGAATATTGAGTTTTATCTGTATACAGATAACCGCTCCGATAAAAAAAGATATCAGAAGAACGATACCGATGGAATTGACACCAAGAGCAGTCATTTCCTTAACGTATTGTTTAAGGAACATACGCATGCGTTCAGGACGGGAGAACGTCCTGCCCATCAGCATCAGGTATTTACCAAAACTTATAAGAAATTTGCTTATCAGCATTTCTTTAAAAATTTGAGAAATCCCATTGGTCGGGAAATCGCCACAAAAGTAACCAAAAATAAATAAAAAACTGCAACATGTCAGAGAGTTTTTTATAATCTTCAATGTTATTATGTACAATTTTACTATTTTTGCGGAACGAAAGAAGGATATTATGGAAATAAACGATATAAAAGTTGACATTCCTCAAGAAACTGTTGAGTCATACGTTGATGAACCACATGACTATAGAATGGTGTTACGGACGGAAGGTCTTGTAAAGCGTTATGGAAAGCGGACTGTAGTAAACGATGTGTCTATTAATGTAAGACAGGGAGAAATAGTCGGACTGCTTGGACCTAACGGAGCAGGTAAGACAACTTCGTTTTATATGACAACAGGACTGATTGTGCCAAATGCCGGACATATATATCTGAATGACAAGGACATAACAAGTTATCCTGTGTATAAGCGCGCCCGTGCTGGTATAGGGTATTTGCCGCAGGAGGCAAGCGTGTTCCGCAAACTTAGTGTAGAAGACAATCTTCTTGCAGTACTCGAGATGACCGACCTGCCTCGAAAGGCACAACTTGAAAAATTAGAGAGTCTGATAAAGGAATTCCGTCTCGATAAAGTCCGCAAAAACACAGGCGACCGCCTGTCGGGAGGAGAACGCAGACGTACGGAGATAGCCCGTTGCCTTGCGATAGACCCGAAGTTCATCATGCTTGACGAGCCATTCGCAGGAGTTGACCCAATCGCCGTGGAGGACATACAGCATATAGTATGGCAGCTCAAGGACAGGAACATTGGAATCTTGATTACCGACCACAATGTACAGGAAACATTGAGCATTACCGACCGGGCTTATCTTCTGTTTGAGGGAAAGATACTTTTCCAGGGCACGCCGGAAGAATTAGCAGAGAACAAGATTGTAAGGGAAAAATACCTCAGTAACAGTTTCGTACTCCGCAAAAAAGACTTTCAACTTCTTGACGATGAAAGGAAGCTCAAGGAGCAGGAAGAAGCAATATATGATGAGGAAATGGCGTAAGTTAGTGATTTATAGCTATTTTTAAATTGAAAAACATTAAAAACATGAAATAAATTTCATTATAATGCTAAAAACTTGTATATTTGCAACCCGTAAAAATATGAACACAACAAATCTATAACAACAAAATCTAATTATTAACATGACAAAGGCAGACATAATTGACAAGATTGTCGAATCAACGGGAGTTGGGAAAAAGGATGTTTCAGCAACCGTGGAAGCTTTCATGGAAGTTATCCGTAATAGCTTGCTTGAAAAGAAAGAGAATGTGTACCTGCGTGGTTTTGGTAGTTTCATTGTAAAGCATAGAGCAGAGAAAACGGCACGTAACATCTCGAAAAACACTAC
>JAJPYV010000229.1:0-21822 GCA_021204735.1 Prevotella sp. | reverse complement strand
TCATTGTAAAGCATAGAGCAGAGAAAACGGCACGTAACATCTCGAAAAACACTACAATAGTGATAGCAGAGCACGATTTTCCGAGTTTCAAACCGGCTAAAAGTTTTGTAAGTAAGATGAAAGGCGAGTAGACTTGTCATCGAAAGTATTTATAATCACTAAAATTTAATCTATAATTATGCCAAACGGTAAGAAAAAGAAGGGTCACAAGATGGCTACGCATAAGCGTAAGAAGAGACTGAGAAAGAACAGGCACAAGAGCAAGTAAACATATTTGTTTAAATTGTCCGGTTTTAAAAGGGTTTATCAGTTGCATCTTACGTATAAATTGATATTCCCTTGACTTTGTGATAACTAAGTTTAGAATTAAGAAATGACCAGCGAAGTAGTAATTGATGTCCAACAAAAGGAAATATCGATTGCTCTGCTGGAGGACAAAAATCTAGTAGAGTATCAGACCGAGCAACGCTCAGCGTCCTTTAGTGTTGGGAACATCTACATGGCGAGAGTAAAGAAACTGATGCCAGGGCTTAACGCTTGCTTTGTGGACGTGGGTTATGAACGTGATGCCTTTCTTCATTATCTTGACTTAGGAAGTCAATTTTCCTCTTATGAAAAATACCTGAAACAGGTACAGAGCGACAAAAAGAAACTTTATCCGATTGCGAAAGCATCCCGCATGCCTGATTTGAAGAAGGACGGGAGCATACAAAACACATTGAAAGTAGGTCAGGAGGTGCTGGTTCAGATTGTTAAAGAACCGATATCCACCAAAGGACCACGATTGACGGGAGAACTGAGCTTTGCAGGCCGATATATAGTTCTCATTCCATTTGACGATAAGGTTTCAGTTTCTTCAAAGATTAAAAGCGGAGAAGAGCGCGCAAGGCTAAAACAGTTGATTAACAGCATCAAACCAAAGAACTTCGGTATAATAGTACGTACAGTTGCGGAGGGCAAGCGTGTCGCCGAACTTGATATGGAGCTGAAGATTCTAATGAAACGTTGGGAAGATGCTATAACAAAAGTACAGAAGACGGTGGAACGTCCACAACTTGTATATGAAGAGACAAGTAGGGTAGTGGCACTGCTGCGGGATTTGTTCAATCCGTCGTACGAGAACATCCATATTAACGATGAGGGTGTGTACAACGAGGTAAAACATTATGTATCTCAGATAGCCCCAGAAAAGACGAATATCGTTAAGATGTACACAGGGAATGTTCCTATATTTGACAATTTTAATATCACAAAGCAGATAAAGTCAAGTTTTGGAAAGATTGTCAATTACAAGCATGGAGCATATCTGATTATTGAACACACGGAAGCCTTGCATGTAGTAGATGTAAACAGTGGAAACCGCACTCGTTCCGCAAATGGTCAGGAGGCGAACGCATTAGACGTGAACCTTGGAGCCGCCGATGAGTTGGCAAGACAATTGCGCCTACGTGATATGGGTGGCATCATAGTAGTTGATTTCATAGACATGAATCTTGCTGAAGACAGGCAGATGCTCTATGAAAGGATGTGCAAGAATATGCAGAAAGACCGCGCCCGCCACAACATCCTACCGCTCAGTAAGTTTGGGCTGATGCAAATCACCCGTCAGAGAGTACGTCCTGTTATGGATGTCAACGTTGAAGAGACCTGTCCCACTTGTTTCGGTAAGGGAACGATAAAGTCGAGTATTCTTTTCGTGGATCAATTGGAGAGAAAAATTGACAGATTGGTCAACAAGATTGGTGTCAAGAAATTCTATCTGCATGTACACCCGTATGTTGCCGCTTATATAAATCAGGGCTTTTTAAGCCTTAAACGCAGGTGGCAAATGAAATATGGCATCGGAGTACATGTGGTTTCTTCCCAGAAGATGGCTTTTTTGCAATATGAGTTTTATGATTGCGACAAACAGTTCATTGATATGAAGGAAGAAATTGAAACTAAATGAAGAGAGGGGATGAGTAATCCCCTCTCTTGTTAACCGCAGATTATCGACAAGAAAATTGAAGGCCTTAAAGAGAATTTTTATCTACGTAATCTGGAGTATTATAATTATCTATTTAGCGATAATTCTAATGGTTCATCTTCCTTTTGTCCAAACATGGCTCGGAAAGGAGACGGGGGATGCATTGCAGAAAAAATTGGGCACAGATGTCTCGGTGGGCAATATCAACGTAGGTTTCCTGAACAGAATAATTGTCGACAATGTGTTGATATACGACCAGCAGTCGAAAGAGATGATACGGGCTTCTCGTGTGGCAGCGAAGATAGACTATATAGAACTGTTGAGAAAAGGACAGTTGTATATCTCATCAGCCCAACTCTTTGGCTTTAGCGGTAATTTCTATAGGAAAGACACGATTACAAATGCAAATTACCAGTTTTTATTGGATTCTCTCGCCTCTAAAGACAACACAAAAAAATCGAGTCTAAAACTGAATATAAACTCACTTATAATAAGGCACGGTTCTTTGAAATACGACCGTCAGGACATCCCGTTTACAGCTTCACAGTTCAATTTAAATCACATTGACGTGAAAGACATCAGTGTACACCTATCTGTTCCGTATTATACGCCAGACAGTTTGAATGTTGCTTTGCGAAGACTTTCGTTAAGGGAAGAATCTGGATTGGAGTTAAAGCACTTGGCATTCAACATGACGGTGAACAATGAATATGCAAGTATTTCAGACTTCAAGTTGCAACTGCCGAACACAGACATAAACATTCCAGCAATACATGCATATTACAGGATTTTAGACGACGGCAAGTTGGACAAACAGTCATTGACATACGACTGCACATTATCAGAATCCAAGATAACACTGTCGGATGTGGGGTGTTTTATTCCAGCATTAAAACCTGTAAGCATACCTATATATATTGAGACAACAGTAAGTGGAGGGCTTAATACCACCCATATAGAAGCACTGAACTTAAATTATTCCGATAAAAATATTGAACTGATAGCAACAGGTAATTTGTATGATCTTGACACAGATATAAAATGGGATGCCGACATAAAACGTCTTGCATGTAACATACCAGATATCAGTGAAATAGCAAAAACTATTAAAGGGAAAGATTATAATATTCCCACAGTACTTACCCGCTTGGGAAATGTGTGTTATAAGGGAAATATAGCGGGAGACAGGCTCCCGACTTCAGTTAACGGGCAGATACTGACTGACGTAGGAAATGCAACAATTAGGTACTCTCAAAACAGTAAAGGTATAATCAATGCCGATATTGAAACAGGATGTTTAGATATAGGTAAATTGTTGGACAACAATCATTTTGGACAGTTGGCTACCGACATAAAACTGAATTGCCGAAACAACAACAACAAATTTGCGGATATCAATATTGACGGTGTTTTAAGCAAGTTTGACTACAATAATTATTCCTACCAGAATATTGTTGTCAAAGGCAAGTATGATAATAATATATTTGATGGTCTGCTAAGTCTTGATGACCCTAACGGACAAGTAAGCATAAACGGGAAAATATGTACGGAAAAGACAGCAAAAAGTTCCGATGTAATGGTGACAGTGAGGAAATTGAACCCTTCAGCATTAAAACTGACCGACAAATGGAAGGATACACTATTTGATTTCGACATAATGGCAAACGCCCAAATGCAAGGAGAGAAGATAACTGATATTACAGGAAATGTCATTCTTAATGACTTCTTCATGATATCGGGTGACAGTCTGTATCATCTTGACCGACTACATATAGAAGCGGAAAAAGAACATATTTCCATGCAGAGTGATTTCGGCCATGCAGAACTAAGTGGAAAATACGACCTAAGCAACATTGCGGAGAGTTTCAAAAGTTTGGCTCATTCCAAACTGCCTTCAATCTGTCCCGAAGCAGAAGAGGCAGACAATAAATTCAGTGTGAACGCAGAGATTACGGATTCAGAATGGCTTGGCATGCTGTTTAATATACCCCTTGAGATTAAATCACCATTGCGGATAAAGGGAGAGGTAAACGACAGTTTGCATCAAGTAGACCTGCGTTGTGAATCGAGGCATTTCCTATACGACGGTAGTCAATATAGAAATCTATTGTTAATTGCAAACACTCTAAACGATACATTATCAGTAAATGGGAATCTGAGAAAAATAATGAGTAATGGTCAGAAACTTGACCTTAGTGTATTGCTTGACGCAGCTGATGACAAATTGTTGACCACAGTAAGTTGGAACAATAACAGAAGAAAAGCAATAAATGGTTATTTAGATACTGAAACATCATTCGTTAAAAATGATGATGGCAAACACGATATTCATGTGAAAGTGAAACCTTCGGAACTGATGGTCAACGATACATTATGGAAAGTCAAGCCTGCAAGCATTGATTACAATGGAGGAGATCTTATTGTAAACCATTTTGCGATAGAACACAACAGGCAGCATATTAGAATTTCAGGCATGGCAACGAAAAATCTGTCAGATTCCATTGAGGTAGACTTACAGGACGTTGATGTCAACTATGTTCTTAATCTCGTAAACTTCCATACTGTAGAGTTTGAAGGTTACGCCTCAGGTAAGGCCTTCATTAAATCAGTTTTCTATGAACCTGAGATGTATGCAGACCTGATAATCCGTCAGTTCAAATTCCAGCACGGTAGGTTAGGTGAACTTTTCGCTTCCGTGAAATGGAACAAGGAAGAAAAGCAAATTGACATTGATGCACATGCCGATGATGAAGGAAGGCAAACTGTGATTAATGGTTATGTATCGCCATCGAACAGTTACATTGACTTGAATATTGAGGCTATAAACACTAACATAGAGTTTCTTGGGAGTTTCTGTGGTAGTTTCATGAGCGATATTGACGCATGCGCAAACGGTAAAGTTGAAATTTCAGGTCCTCTTAAAAACATAAACATGACGGGAAAAATTGTGGCAGACGGCAAAATAAACATCACGCCATTGAATACTACATTTACGCTTAAAAATGATACGATTATTTTCGTTCCCGACACAATAACATTTGCGGCAGACACGATAAGAGACAGGAATGGGAATATCGGCATAGTTACAGGAGCCTTGCATCACCAGCACCTCACAAACCTGTCATACGACATAAACATAGGTTGCGAGAACATGCTCTGCTACAATACCAACGGATTTAGTGGTGACACTTTCTATGGGACTGTATATGGGACAGGCAATTGCAGTATACGTGGCGGCAGTGGGCGTATAGACATGGACATTGACATTACGCCGGAGAAAAACTCATACATCGAATACAATGCGGCAAGTCCTGATGCGATTTCTGACCAACAGTTTATCACATGGAACGACATTACACCTAAAGCAGAAACGGATTCTACCGACATTGAAGACGATGAGATATACGTGAGTGAAACAAGTAAAAAAGATGATTACTGGAGCAACATACCGTCGGATATGCGTATAAATTTCATCATCAACATAAATCCGGATGCTACATTAAGAGTGTTGATGGACCAGACGACAAACGACTATATTGCTTTGAATGGAACTGGAAGCATCAAGGCCACATATTTCAACAAGGGCTCTTTTGATATGTTCGGTACTTATTTGATAGATCATGGCATATACAAACTGACGATACAGAACATCATAAAGAAAGTGTTCAATTTCCAGTCGGGCGGTACGATAGTATTTACTGGAGACCCATATAATGCGGCATTAAACCTTCAAGCAATATATACGGTAAACAGTGTGCCGTTGTCAGACCTTTCTATAGGAAACAGTTTTTCAAGCAATAATGTCAGGGTAGACTGTATCATGAACATTGGGGGCACACCATTAGCACCTCATGTGGATTTCGACCTTGATTTGCCTACTGTGAGCAGTGATGCGGAACAAATGGTGCGCACCGTGATTAATGGAGAGGAGGAAATGAATCAGCAGGTGGTATATCTTCTCAGTATCGGACGTTTCTATGTACAAGGTGGCAATAACTCTGATGTTCAACAAAACCAGACAAGTCTTGCAATGCAAAGTCTATTGAGCGGTACGATAAGTCAACAGATTAATTCATTGCTTGGCAGTCTTGTAAAGAACAATAATTGGTCGTTTGGGGCAAATATAAGTGCGGGAACAGAAGGATTTTACAATGCCGAATATGAAGGTCTATTATCGGGACACCTGCTCAATAATCGCCTTATCATAAACGGTCAGTTTGGCTATAGAGATAATGCCAATGCCACGACATCATTTATTGGAGATTTTGATATCAATTACTCGTTGCTGCCCAGTGGAAGTCTTGCTCTTAAAGTGTACAACCAGTCAAATGACCGCTATTTCACAAAGTCTTCACTCAATACACAAGGTATTGGTATCATTATGAAAAAGGATTTCAACCAGTTTAAGGACATGTTTATATTGTCAAGGAAGAAAAAAACAAGTGAAAAATAAGGGAATAGATCTAAACATGAAATATATACTAAATCTTGACAAAGGTCAAAAATTTTGGCTGTTAACGCAAACAGTCAGTATTTTTTGCTTGAGATAGTAAAAAAACATTGTATCTTTGCAACGTCAATAGGAAAAAGGTAGAAAGATTGGAATAGATAGAGAAAGGTAAAAAGAAGTAATAATTAAGGATAACGGGCGGAGGTGATTCGTGAGAAAATACCAATGTTCAAGAACAATAAAATTGCTTGACGGGGTAAATGAAAAAATGAAAAAACTCATAAAGGCAATAAAAAGAGAAAGGAGAATAGAATATGAAAAGATTGTTTTTAATGATTGTAGCAGTGCTTAGCATGACTATGGCATTTGCAGGAAACGAAAAGATGAACAGTGTAGATAGTACTAATGCATACAACATGTCAGTAAATCACGAAAAGTTAGCTGATTATTTGGAACTTTCGTCAGACCAGTTTGAGGCAGTAAAAGACATACATACGTCATTCTGTGTTGATATGCTTAATGCAGCGAACTCCAACGGTGAGGAGCGTAGCTATATGGTTCAGGACGCATTATACAAGGACTTGACATACATGAGTTACATACTTACTAAGGACCAGTACAATAAGTATCTAAGGGTTTTGAATGCAACATTCAATAACCGAGGTTTGAATAAATGAATAACAACTGAATATTAAAAAACAGCCTGCAATCAATAATGATGTGCAGGCTGTTTTTTGTATGTACAAGGAATATTTATAGGTATTTTTAAACATTTCATATTGCAAAACCACCATTTTTAGGTATTGCATTAAATATTCAAATGGTATAATTTTGCAATCGTATAAATAAAATCATCAAAGTCAACCTAAAAGTTGAATAACAATATGAGGATTGATTTTTTGATAACAAGAATGTCGATTTTTAAAATTCATAATGTTTTTGTATTGCAATAGAGGCTGACTGTGAAGTCAGTCTTTATTGTTTATTTTAATAACTTATCAAATAATATTTTTTGTTTGTCGATATTTTTTCATATCTTCGCAGAAATAAAGAAAAACAGATATGATTGAATATTTTGCAGCAAATTTATGGCAGATGTGGATATTAGTGGCAGTGCTCTGCCTAATCCTCGAACTGACAAACGGAGATTTCTATATAATGTGTTTTGCAATCGGAGCGGCATTCACTGCTATTATATCCGCAATAGGAATAGGTTTTTACGTCCAACTTGTGATTTTTGTGATATGCTCTGTGCTCTGCATTTTCTTCGTCCGTCCTTTTGCCTTGAAATACATTCACGGCAAGCATAAGGAACGGTTGAGCAATGCCGATGCCCTGATTGGACAAATCGGTCGTGTGAGCGAGACAATCGTCGAAGGCGGTTTTGGACGGGTAGCATTAGACGGTGATGACTGGAAGGCAGTTTCATCCGCTGGCTCTTGTTTGGAAAAAGGTGAGAAAGTAAGAATTGTCGGTCGTGAGAGTATCATCCTCACAGTTGAGAAAGCATAGAATTATAAACCAAAACTAAATATTAATATGAGTTTCATTATTTATGTAATTATCGCACTCGTTATATGTGCGCTTGTGTTAGTAAAGAAAAGTCTTGTAATAATTCCACAGTCGGAAACCAAGATTATAGAACGTCTCGGAAAATATTATGCAACGCTGAAACCTGGTATCAACATAATAATACCTTTCATAGATCGTGCAAAGGTAATAGTTTCGATGAGGCGTGGACGCTATGTATATACAGACTCGATTGACTTGCGTGAACAGGTTTACGATTTTGACAAGCAGAACGTGATTACAAAGGATAATGTACAGACCCAAATCAACGCACTTCTGTACTTCCAGATAGTAGATCCGTTCAAGGCAGTGTACGAAATAAACAACCTTCCAAATGCTATAGAGAAACTTACACAGACGACATTGCGTAACATCATCGGTGAGTTGGAACTCGACCAGACACTAACATCCCGTGACACAATCAACACTAAGCTCCGTGCCGTGCTTGACGATGCTACCAACAAATGGGGAATAAAAGTTAATCGAGTAGAACTTCAGGATATCACACCACCAGAAAGTGTATTGCAGGCAATGGAAAAGCAGATGCAGGCTGAACGAAACAAGCGTGCCACAATTCTCACCAGTGAAGGTCAAAAAGCAGCCGTTATCCTGAAATCAGAAGGTGAGAAGACAGCTATAATCAACAAGGCAGAGGCAGACAAGCAGATGGCAATACTCAATGCAGAGGGAGAGGCACAGGCAAGGATCCGCAAGGCGGAGGCAGAAGCAATAGCGATACAGAAGATTACAGAGGCCGTAGGGAAAACTACAAACCCGGCAAACTACCTGTTGGCTCAGAAATACATACAAATGCTTGAGGAGTTGTCTAAAGGAGATAAGTCAAAGACTATCTATCTGCCGTATGAAGCAACCAATCTGATGGGTAGTATAGGTGGCATAAAGGAATTGTTTAAAGGCGAGTGATCTTAGAAATGAAGATTTTGAATATCTGCATTGTTACAGGTGCACGGCCGAATTTCATGAAGGTAGCGCCGTTGGTACGTGCCATAACGAAAGCAAAAACCGAAGGCAATGCCGTTGATTATAAGTTGGTTTATACTGGTTGTGAAGGTGACACGACATTGGAATCATCACTGTTTGATGACTTGCAAATCAATAAACCAGATGTATATTTGGGAGTTGACTGCGTGAATCTCAATGAACTGACTGGTAGGGTGATGTCGGAATTTGACAAGTATCTTGATACAAATCCAACCGATGTGGTAATTGTTGTTGATGACCTTGCATCCACTATGGCTGTTGCTATTGTTACCAAGAAACGAGGATTGACGTTAGCTCATCTCGTTGCAGGTACTCGTTCATTTGACATCACAATGCCTAAAGAGATAAACCGTCTTGTGATAGACGGACTGTCAGACTTGCTTTTCACGGCAGGAATGGGAGAAAACAGTAATGTCAGTCGTGAGAAAACCGAACTATCGCAGGTTTACATGGTAGGAAATATCCTTATGGACACACTACGGTATAGCCGTCCAAGATTGGCACAGCCTAAAGTGTGGGATGAACTCGAACTACAAGTGAAAGGATATTTAGTATTCACACTAAATCGCAAGGCATTGTTGGCAGACAAGGAAAACCTTAAAAAAATGCTTTCTGCACTGTGCGTTTCTTCTGGTGATATGAAGATTGTAGCCCCATTGCGTAAAGAGGCACAAACTGTTGTGGCTTCATTGGTCAGAGGTTATGACAATTTTGTAATTATTGACCCTCTTTCTATACTTGAATTCGGGTATCTCACTGCAAATGCCAAAGGTATAATAACAGATTCGGGGAACGTGGCAGAGGAGGCCACATTCAACGGAGTGCCTTGTGTTACACTGAACAGTTATACAGAACATGTAGAAACTGTGAGTTGTGGTACAAATGTGTTAGTAGGGGAGAATGCAGACAAACTTGCGGATGCCGTAAAAGACATTATTGCAGAAAACTGGAAGCAATCGTCACTGCCTGACAGGTGGGACGGCAGGACGGCAGAAAGGATTATCCAGATTATAATGTCGTTGGAGTTGCCTGCATGAATTACACGGATAGCAGACAAAAGAGAATATTTAAAAAATATATTGAAAAGTTTGCAGTTACAGAAAGATTTGATTACCTTTGCACCGCATTTTGGTAAATGTTTCAGCTAATTGGAAAGGAAGTTTGGGTGAGTGGCTGAAACCAGCAGTTTGCTAAACTGCCGTGCGAGTAATCGTACCGGGGGTTCGAATCCCCCAGCTTCCGCAAAGGGGAATAAAATTTATTAAAATAAAAGTCCTGTAAATCAACGATTTGCGGGACTTATTTTATATTGATTATAATAATGATGGCATCCTATGTAGGGACTATAATTTATTAAGTCCGCACGCCACGAAAGGGCGTATATTTACATGAATTATTGTTTGGTGATGATATCCTGAAAGAGAGATTCAAGTTTCTTTCCAACACTTTCGGGGGAGGCAAGAGCAACGACCTTTTTGGACAAATGTGCACCGTCAAAGGGGGCATCAGCTGGAATGCCGCTCGATGCAGAAGATTTACTGCTGTTTTTCAACATAGTGATTATATTACCCATTGCAGCAGTCATTTGAGGAATGTCATCAATTGGGACAATTGAGCAGCCGTAAGGGATACGAATGCTCTTTGGAATACATTCAGTGGATATTGTGCGTATACCCGTACTCATCGCTTCAAGTAAAACAAGACCTTGAGACTCACTACGGGAAGCCAAAACAAGGCAATCGGAATTGTATAAAAGGTCACGCACTCCATATTTATCAAGTTCGCCATGGATGGTAATCTTATCAGCACAGGATAGGGCATTCACGGCATTTTGGCAGTCGGGAGAATCTGTGTAGCGACCCGCTATATGAAGTTCCACATCGGGATAAGTCTTTACGAGCTCATTAAAAGCATGAAAAAGAATGTCATAACCCTTTAATGGAATATAGTTAGCCAAGCAACAGAAACGGAAATTCCTTCCTTGCAAAGTTTTACGTGGTTTGTAATGGAAAAAATCAACATCAATGGTGTTGGAAATGCTTGTCCAATGGTAATCCCGTCCGAAATACCGTTCCAAGTCATCAACGAGTTCTGCGGATACAGGAATCACCATGTCTGCTTCTTTGTATGCCTGTTTAAGAAGTGGTATTTGCCAAACGTGAGAGAGATCATCACCAAACTCATCCTTGAAAACCATGGAAGACAGATGTTCGGTAATGACAAAAGGGATGTTGTATTCCTGTGCAATCTTACTTGCCGCATAACCAGCCCACTTTGCGCAATGAGCATGAATTATGTCTGGCTTTCCATGACGCTTTACATGTTCACGGAACATCTGTCTGACGATATTTACCCAACGATTGACGTTAAACTTGACGGTGCGAGGCATTCCTCGCATATCAGAACGGTAGACATGAATGCCGTCAACAACCATGTTGCGCCTGCTGTAAGGAGTAAACAGAAAGTCATATAAACTGCGACGTATCGATAACTGCACGTTCGCAATTATCGATACGTCATGTCCCAACGTTTTCAAAGCCTTGCTCTGTTCCAAGCAAAACTCACCGCCGTATGGGGGAAAGAACGATGGAATTTCAACTATTTTCACTATCCACCGAAGTTATCATACATGATAGACTCTGGTTCGACACCAAGACTATCGAGCATCTGTACAACAGCGTTGCTCATAGGACCAGGACCGCACATGTAGTATTCAATATCCTCAGGAGCATCAACATCTTTTAGGTATGTGTTGTACATAACCTGATGAACAAAACCAGCAGTGTACTTAACACCAGCCTTGTCTGCCTCAGGGTCAGGACGGTCGAGAGCGAGGTGGAAATGGAAATTACTGAACTCTTTCTCAAGTTCGAGGAAGTCATTCAAATAGAATACTTCAACAAGTGAACGGGCACCATAGAAGTAATGTAATTCACGATCACGTGTCTTAAGAGTCTTTGTAATGTGCATAATCTGTGAGCGCAACGGGGCCATACCGGCACCACCGCCTACCCAAATCATCTCTTTCTTGCTATCAAAAATAGGATGGAAATCACCGTAAGGACCACTCATAAGAACCTTGTCACCAGGCTTGCGACTGAAGATATAAGAAGAAGCGATACCTGCCGGTACATCCTGGAAGCCCACCTGTGGTCTTGGCTTGAACGGAGGAGTAGCGATACGCACGGTTAGCATAATGCGGTCGCCCTCTGCAGGATAGTTGGCCATAGAATAAGCCCTGACTGTATCTTCTGGATTATGTGCCTTTACAGAGAAGATATTGAATTTATCCCACATAGGCAGATAAACATCACCGATGTCTGCCTTGTCGAAATCCTTATCATAGTCAATCTCATCGTATGCAGGAATCTTAATCTGAGCGTAAGAGCCCGGAACAAAGTCCATGTGCTCACCTTCGGGCAAAGCAACGATAAACTCCTTGATAAATGAACTGACGTTCTTGTTGCTGATAACCGTGCATTCCCATTCCTTAACGCCAAGAACACTTTCAGGAACCTTAATCTTCAGGTCGCCCTTAACCTTGCACTGGCAGCCCAAACGCCAATGGTCCTTAACCTGCTTACGTGTGAAATGCGGACGCTCTGAATCGAGAATTTCACCGCCACCCTCAAGCACCTGCACCTTGCATTGACCACAACTTGACTTACCGCCACAAGCCGAAGGAAGGTAAATTCCATTTTCGGTAAGCGTAGCCATAAGTGAAGCTCCTTGCGCTACGGAGAGAGTTGTGTCGTCGTTAATTACGATGTTCACGTTACCACTTGGAGACAGATACCTCTTAGCTATGAGCAAGACAGCCACAAGCACGAGGATGATGACCAAGAAAACAACTATGCTCGTTAAAATAAACTGTATCATAGGAAAACCGATTATCATTATAACTTAAGACCAGAAAAACACATCATCGCCATTGCCATGAGACCTACGGTGATAAACGTAATGCCAAGACCCTGCAATGGTTTAGGCACGTCGCTGTATTGCATCTTCTCACGGATAGCACCCATGGAAACGATAGCCAACGTCCAGCCGATACCACTGCCGATAGCGTAAATCACAGCATCAAGGATATTGCCGATATACTGCGTGTTGGAAGGGTCAAGATTGATGCGCTGCTGCATGAACAGTGAAGCACCCATAATGGCACAGTTCACGGCGATAAGCGGCAGAAAGATACCGAGTGAGGAATACAGCGAGGGCGAGAACCGCTCTACAGCCATCTCCACCAACTGTGTGATACCTGCAATTACGGCGATGAAGAGGATAAAACTAAGGTAAGAGAGGTCAACACCCTTTACTAAACAATCAGGACCGAGCACGTATGTCTGTAACAGATAGTTGACAGGCACGGTAATGAACAGCACGAACGTAACTGCCATACCAAGTCCCAGTGAAGTCTTTACGTTCTTCGATACAGCAAGAAATGAACACATGCCGAGGAAGAAAGCGAATATCATGTTGTCGACAAGAATCGAACGGAAGAATAAACTAATTAGATGTTCCATAACGAAAAACCATTAAAAGTGATACATCATTATTTCTTAGTTAGGTATGCCCTGTGAATCCAAATTACACAACCAACGAGGATGAGAGCCATGGCGGGCATTGTCATCATACCGTTGTTGATATAACCTCCATCGTAAGCTCCCTCTGGAATGATTTGGAATCCGAGGAGGGATCCCTTGCCGAAAAATTCACGGAATGCACCAACAACAATAAGAACGATAGCGTAGCCAAGACCATTGGCAATACCGTCGATAAGACTCGGTATAGGCTTGTTCATCATAGCGAAAGCCTCAAGTCGACCCATGAGAATACAGTTGGTAATGATTAAACCCACATAAACTGACAGTTCCACACTTACGTCATATACGAAAGCCTTAAGAATCTGACTTACTATGGTAACCAAAGCAGCAACCACTACCAATTGCACAATTATACGGATACGGTTAGGTACCGTATTACGCAACAGAGATATTATCACGTTGGAGCAGGCGATGATAGCCGTTACAGCAACGCCCATTACGATAGCCGGCTTCAATTGCGATGTTACCGCAAGAGCCGAGCAGATGCCGAGCACCTGAACGAGGACGGGATTGTCATCGTTTAGCGGCGTGAGAAAATATTTCTTGTTCTCTTTTGAAAATAATGCCATAATTTTCCCCTCCTTATTGTTTATCGTTTAAGAATTCTATGTATTTGCTGAGACAATCTTGCAACATCAGACTGACGCCATTGGATGTTAGTGTAGCACCTGTAACGGCATCACACTGAACTGTTGGATCTTTCACTTCATTCTTCTTCACAACTTCAAGTGCAATGCCATCAGTACCATCTTTGAAGATTTTCTTGCCTTGGAATTGTGCCTGCCACTGCTTATTGTCCTTAATCTCTGCACCTAAGCCGGCTGTCTCACTCTCATGAGTAAAATATGCGCCATATATGGTGCACTTGTCATCATCAATAGCTATATATCCACTGATAGGTCCCCAAAGACCCATTCCATATACAGGAACAACATACTTTATGTTGCCGTCGATATTGCATATATAAACAGCTAACCTGCCTTCCTTGTAGTCAGCACTGCCGAGCTTAAAACCAACATTCTCACCGCCTTTCGTACCTTGAGCCACGAGATTATCTTGCTCATCAATAATATTATCACTTATAATCACCTCATTATATTTCTGCTCAACCTGAGCGTCAGAGAGATCACGGATGTTCAAAGCAGCGAGAATCTGCTTTTTCTTGTCAAGAGCTACATTTACGTCTTGTTTCGGTTTAAGATAACTTGAAACAAAAGCTAATAAGAACGCAACGACTATAACGATTACTACTGAATAAAGTACCGTATAAGTATTGGAATTTGTATTTAATTTTGCCATAACATACCTCCTTTTCATTTAACAGCAGTTCGTTTTGCCCTTGCAGAGATGTTGCGCTGCACGACACAATAGTCGATTAACGGAGCAAACATATTCATCAGAAGTATAGCGAGCATCATGCCCTCAGGATAACCAGGGTTCATAACACGGATTACAACTGCCACGATACCGATGAGAATACCGTAGACCCACTTGCCCGACTCGGTGCGAGCTGATGTTACTGGGTCGGTAGCCATGAAAACAGCACCGAAGCAGAAGCCACCTAAGATAAGGTGCTCATACCATGGAATTGAAGTGAGACCAATAGCAGAGAACAGAGCAGCCATCAGACCACCACCAACAAATACGCTAAGCATAGTCTTCCAACTTGCAATTCCAGTTACCAAAAGGATTACCGCACCGATTGCAATTGCTATGACACTCGTCTCACCAATAGAACCAGGAATGAAACCGCAGAACATATCACATAATGATGTTGGAACGTCAGAATTTGTTGCAATCTGTGCGAGTGGAGTAGCCTCAGTGAAAGTATCAGGCAAAGTGTTGCCCAAGCCAAAAATAGTATCATTAGCCACCCAAACTGTGTCACCGCTCATCTTAGTAGGGTAGGAGAAGAAAAGGAAAGCACGTGCGGCAAGAGCAACATTGAAGATGTTCATACCAGTGCCACCAAAAATCTCTTTAACAAAGATAACAGAGAATGCAACAGCGATAGCCAAAATCCAAAGAGGACAGTTAATTGGTATTATCATCGGTATGATAATACCGCTAACCAAAAAACCTTCTTGTATTTCCTCGCCCTTCATCTGTGCCCAAGCAAACTCAATTGCCAGACCGACAACATAACTGACTATGATTTTTGGCAAAACAGCCAACAAGCCGTAAACAAACACTTCTATAAAAGTAGCATCAGAGAGTGTTCCTGCGGCAAGATAATTCTGATAACCCACATTGTACATACCGAAGAGCAACGCAGGTATGAGAGCTATCACCACAATACTCATAATACGCTTCGAGTCGATTGCATCGTGGATGTTCACACCGCTCTTTGCCGTAGTATTAGGCACGAACATGAATGACTCCATGCCCTCATAAAAACTGTTGAGCCAGTGCAACTTGCCACCCTTCTCGAAGGTCGGCTTTATATTATCTAAATATTTTCGTAAACTCATTTGAAATAAGAATTATGAATTAAGAAATATATTATCATGCATTCTCTTTTCTTAGCATGTCAAGACCCTTGCGGACAATATACTGGAGTTCCAGTTTGGAAGAATCCACGAACTCTGCAAGAGCAAAATCTTCAGGTGATACCTCATAGATACCAAGAGCTTCCATCTTGTCGATATCTTCCGTGATAATAGCCTTGATAAGGTATTCGGGGTAAATATCCATCGGGAATACCTTGTTGTACTCGCCGCTCATTATCATGTGACGCTCGCCACCTTTGATACGGGAGTCAAGCACATATTCCTTGCCCTTCATCAGCCAACTGAGATAACTCCTGTTTACGGAAAACTCATTGAGACGGGGCATTATCCAACCGAACATCTCGTCTGCATGGTCTCCTTCAGGAATTACTGTGATTTCAGAAGCATGAGCATCAAGAAAATCATCCATGGAAGCCTTGCAACCCGTAAGTACATTGCCGTTGATGATTCTAATACTGTCAGAGTGCGTGAGGTTATCTTTCAGCATTTCAGATATTTTCTGACCCACAATAACATCTGCGTATGTAGGCGACTTAACCTCACTACCAACAATGGCGATAGTGCGGCGCAAGTCAACCTTGCCTGTATTGAAAAGACGACCAAAGAATATAACAGCTGATGGATCAACAGTCCAAACTATTTCACCCTTGCTGACAGGAGAAATGTGGTTGATTTGTACGCCGACGTTACCGGCAGGGCATTTGCCCTCAAAAATGTTGACCTCAACATCTTTTGCCTGACGTAGGCACTGGGAACTCTGCTCACGACCTATACCCAAATATGTCTTTGCCACTTTAGAAAGAGCGGTAAGACCTGTTTGGAAGTCATTCTCGTTGCCTTGCAACTCATACTCGAAATCAGCAGCGAGCGGTTTATCACGCAACGCACTGACGAAAATACCTTTAGGCATCGCATCAGCGTTGGTGGAAACGGCGTAAGGCAACTGGTTGATATAGCCCAAAAGACCCGCCTTAGAGAGTGAGTCAATGACCTCTTGTGAGGACATCTTACCAACAATCTTTTTACCAAAATCGACAAACTGCTGTTTTGCGTCTGGTTTAACAATTACTTTAAGGACTTTTCGCCTCTGCCCTCTAACTATGGCAGTTACTGTACCGCTTACTGGGGAGGAAAAGCCGATTTCAGGATGCTGTTTGTTTACAAACAAAGCATCACCTGCCTTTACCTGCTGCCCCTCACGGACAATAACCTTAGGAACAATACCAGGGAAAGAATCGGGAGAAAGAGCTACCTCGCCAGATATGGGGATTTGCTTTCTGACCTTGTCAGCTTTGCCCTTGAGGTGAATGTCCAAACCCTTGTGTAGCTTAAAAACTTTTGTCATAAAACTAAATTACTGTATGACGTATGAATAAATAAAATGCGGTGCAAAAGTACGAAAAAAAGATTTAAATATACGAATTTAAGCAAAATATATCAGACAAATAATTGAAAATTAACGCAATTGTATAATATATAGAGATTAAAAAGGAAGTCCTACGGCAAAATGAAAAGTAAAATCACGACTGAAATCAGGGTGGAAAATAGCATAATGCTCCTGTTGTGTATCGTATGCAGGGTTAATTGCTTTCATACCCATATCAAAACGGAGAATGAAATAATCAAAATTCAGTCGTATGCCGATGCCATACGCCACAGCTATCTGCTTATAAAAGGTAGTTATGTCAAATTGTCCGCCAGGCTGTTCTTCGTAATAGCGCAAAGTCCAGATATTACCTGCATCAGCAAAGACTGCCCCATAGAATTTCCAGAACAAGAGGGTGCGCCATTCAAGATTTATATCCAATTTCAAGTCGCCTGTCTGGTTGATAAAGTCAATCGAACCATTAGAACCCTTATACTTGCCAGGGCCAAGTCCTCTGACGCTCCATCCTCTGACAGAGTTGGCACCACCAGAGAAATATCGTTTCTCAAAAGGTAGCACCTTACTGTTGCCGTAAGGATATGCAATGCCGAAACCGAAATGGAAAGCAAGATTGTTGTTTTGGGTAAAACGGAACAAGTGGGTATAATCAAAGTCGCCCTTCACATATTGTGCGAATGCTATATTAAATAAGGTATTTTGCCCGTCACTGTTCACCTTGCTTCCGAACAAGTTAGTCAACCCGTCAAGAAGATTACCTGAACTTTCCACATTTATCTTATATGCATCATTACCGTTGTTGTAAGTCATGCCAAAACCGAGTTTCATTATGAACAAATCCTCATAATTGTATTTAAGGATAGAGTTCCTACTGGTGGAATTGTCGAGATATTCTTCCTTGAAAGTAGCTGAAATCCATGGCATATAAATATAATTCAGTTCAAGCAAGTCAACTTTAAAAGTCTTTCTTTTAGAGGAATTGTTCCATTTATATCTCCATCCAGCATCAAACAGTCGGCGGTGAAACTCTGGTCGGTTCTGCATATTATAACTTGCAGTGAGTTCTGAGACTGCCGAAGACCTCCTTTTATAACTTTTTGACAGGAAAGGGACGATGAAGCGAGGAAATGTCAACGTGGTTTCAAGACTGTATTCCATGTAATTTTGGTTCTGGTATCCTTCCAGACCTGTTATAGCCTCAAATGCACCACGTAGCTTCACACTGAAAGTCTCAGATCCCTTGAAGATATTCCTGTTCTCGTAGGTGAGAGAGGCCGCAGCACCTAAATCGCCTGATGTATTTGTCCCCTCAGGCTGAAAACTGATACTGTTCACCTTGTTGGTACTGATCTCGATATTGCAGTCAATTAGGTTACTGTCAGTGATTTCCGTGAATTTTATATTAGTGTATTTTATTATTCCTAACCTGCTGAACTTATTGTAGGTTTTCTGCAAATCACTTGCACAGAACAATTTCCCCTGCTCAATCATTGTACTTTCCTTCAATACCGAATTACGCAGAGGTATTTTATCGCTTCCTCCGCCAGGAGAGTATGTAACATTATTTATTGTATATTGCTTATGGTCGACCTCGCTGTCTTTACCTCTGAAATTCTTGTGCAAATGAAGCGTCAAGTCAATTGAATTACTCCCTTTGACAGTATCTGCAGTAAATGTTATAAAATCCTTGTTGAAAGCAAAATATCCATTATCGTTCAAGTAATTGCTTATGCGTTTTCGCTCGTCTTCAAGGGCATTTACTTGAAAAGACATTCCCTCATATAATTTCGTTTTCGGGACGTTACGACGTCCAAGAATGACTGCAATCTTTTCGTCCTGTATATCGTATTTTATGGAATTGATACAATACAATGGACCGGTATGCAGATTATATACGATTTTCACCTTTTTCTTTTTCTCAAATTGGATATCGTAATCCACAAAGGCTTTGACATAACCCATACCATGAAGCACGTTGCCGATATCGTTGCAGGTTAGGTCGGCTTGCAACGTATCCATCAATACGGGGTTCTCGCCCCAATCCTTAAGTTTGCGGTTAATCCATTTTGTGGTGTCCCTACCAGCCAAAGCGTATGTACCCAACGGCACTTTCAATACAGAGAACCATTTGGAGTTTCCTTTCTGTCGGATGTATGGTTCCAATTGGTTGGCTCGAACTGCCTTAGTATCAGACTTTATGCCCACATTGTCCAACATATACTGGCCTTCTGGAATGAATTTGGAAGCCGAGCAGCCGAACAATGTAAGTATGACAACAAGTAAAAATGATATATTTAGTGCTTGTTTTCTCATTAAAAGTCATTTTCAATGTGCAAAAATAATAAAAAATCAGTATTTTTGTGGTGCATAGTGTAATGAATTTAAAATGAAGACGATGGTTAGTAAAAATCTTATTAAATACGTCCACTCTTTGGAATTGAAAAAGAACCGTGCAAATGATGGCGTGTTCGTTGCCGAAACACCGAAGATTGTGAATGATTTAATGGATGTTATGACAGCAAAGCAACTTATTGCAATTGAGAAGTGGTATGATGAAAAAGGTATTATTCCGAGACAGCAAGATGTAGTGGTTACGGATGAGGAATTACGGAAAGTGAGTTTTTTACAGCACCCACAACAGGTTATTGGGCTGTTTGACATTCCACAACCTGTACTTGACATGTCTGTCTTAAAAAACGAATTGTGCCTTGCCCTTGACAGGGTGCAAGATCCTGGCAATCTCGGAACGATAATAAGAATTGCCGACTGGTTTGGAATTTCCACATTACTTTGCAGCGAGGACACGGCAGACGCATTCAATCCAAAAGTGGTACAAGCCACTATGGGGAGCATCGCTCACGTAAACATTATATATACTGACTTTAACAAACTGCTTGACAATCTTCCAGAGGGCACACCTGTATATGGAACATCATTAAACGGAGAAAACATATATGAGCAACAACTTTCCACAATGGGAATTATTATAATGGGCAATGAGGGAAACGGTATTTCACAGGAAATATTGTCGAAAATAACAAAATCTCTGTTCATTCCGTCATACAATGAAAACTGCAAGGCGGACAGCTTAAATGTGGCTATCGCCACCGCACTGGTGTGCGCTGAGTTCAGAAGAAAATCATGATTTTCTTCTGAACTTTTAAATAACTATTCAACTGTTATTTTCCTAATGATTTGAACATTTTGGCGATACAACGTTTTTTCTGATCCATGTTCGGATGGACATAGAGGTTCAGGGTAGTTGTGATATTGGAATGCCCCAACAGCACACTAACAGTTTTGTAGTCGCAATTGCTTTCGATACAACGTGTTGCAAAACTGTGGCGTAGGCCATGATATTTCAGTCGTGGCACTTTCATTTTATCGAGTAACCGTCCGTAATAATTGCGGTATGTACGAGGTTCGGTTGGTTTTTCCTCGTTGGTCAACACGTAATAATCGTCATTAACAATCTTTTTCAGGGGTCTCAAAATAGCGACCAATTCTTTGACGATAGGAATTTCACGGTACGAGTTTTTTGTTTTAGGGGTGTTGATAATTATTTCCGTGTACTTTTTCCCATCCTCCATGATGTAAATTCGCTCAATAGTTCTGCACACCGTAATTGTCTCGTTTTCGATATCAATATCACCCCATTTCAAAGCACATATTTCACCGATACGGAGACCTGTACAAAGACTGATATAAACGCCGAGATTACGGAATGTGAAATTCTTTTTAATGTACACCATAATTTTTCTGTGTTGTACAACAGATAGGACTTCCAATTCCTTTTTCTTTTCGCTTGTTGGATATTTGATATCCCAATCGTGATAATTCATCCATTCGTTTTTCACACCGAATTTCATTATCATTTTCAATACCATCAACACGTCCTTTACGGTTTTATTGCTCAATCCCTTGTTGTTGGTTTCATACAAAACAAATTCCTGAACTGTTTTCTCACTCAAATCATTCATATCCCCGAAATAAGGGAATATGTGATTTTCTAAAATGAGTGCGTAAGATGCAAACGTAGACCGTTTAACGTAGTGTTTCTTGTCTGCTTTCCATGCACTTGCAATTTCTCTAACATTTTTCTTTTCCATAAATTATAAATTTTAAAAAAACGGCATAAATTTAGAGAAATAAATTTGTAAGAGACCCCAATTTGAGATTTCTTGAAATTAATAGAGTAGGAGGAATGTCAAGAATTAATCTTAGACAGTATGTGCAAAAACTGTACATACTTGAGAAATAACTGTAAAATTATTGCTCTTACTAATTCACTTGGTATACCAAAGATAATAAATACAATTGTTTGATGTGTGTACCTA
>JAJPYV010000421.1 GCA_021204735.1 Prevotella sp. | reverse complement strand
GTCTAAAAGTAATAGATAAATCAGAAATATTATATTTATATGTCGTATGTAAATTTGATGGAATAATCTATCAGTGGACATTGGAAAATTTGATATATTCACAATATTGGGAAGACAAATGTTTCAAAATATCCGATTATCAGAATAGTGTTAAGGAGACAGTAACACAATATATTGCTATATGCAAAACTGACAAACCTTTGCACAATGTAAGAGACAATTACAGAGAAGAACAAATAAAAAGGCTGCAATTATGTCTTAAACAATTGGATGTAAAAGCCACATTTCCGTCACATTATAGTCCGATGACTCAAGATGTACAAATAGAGGATTTTATATTTGAGCCTTCAAATAGTGAATTATATAGAATTGGTATAGGTAATCGTTGTTTTGATACATGGCTTACTCATTGGGATAATAACTATGAGGCTATCAGACACCAACTGGAGTCTATAATATATAATGATGAGACAGATATTAAATTTTCATTTGATACAGCAGATACAATAGTCAAATTAAAGAAAAAATCCATATTAAAATCTATTAAATCATCGGATTCTGGTTATGCCTATGATTACAGTCATCTTATGCGTGTTGAGATAGATTGTGAAGAATTGGATAAATCTCCAATTCTGATTGGCTATTGCGATTGTCAAAAAGCTGTACGTAGCTTCTATGAGGGTTTATTGAAACTTGCGCTTGAACATTCCCATAATATAATTGACGAATATTATTGCAAAGAGCCTTCTTTTATAGATGCCTATAATATTTTCAAGTCACCTCTCATTGAAAGTTACATTATTGATAAAAAAGTTGATGAATATAAACCTCAAAAAAGGCAACAGATTATTAATGAGATAGTTATAATTTCTCCTGAAAAAGACTCTCTTGGATTAGAGAAAAACTCTGGCGTGCCAATTTCTGTAGATACCACTAATGATGAAATAACAGTGAAGAAAAAGAAATACATCCTTAAAGGAGTTGCGGACTGGATTAATGAATATCGCAAAATACAAACAGCGAAAGGAAAACGGAAATGCAATTCGTCATTCGACTGGCAAAGTTTCCATTCTCAAGGAATGGCTTTGGCACAGGAACTCAGAAAGCTGTTAACTCCTGATATAGACATCTGGTATAAGTCTCCCACTGAGGATAAGAACTCGAAAATAAATACGCTGATAATATAGGGAATTTAAAGACAAAATGAGGGCATTTCTATGTTGAATGTACACCACTAATAATAATGCCAGAAATATGGCTACGGTTTTCGATTTATTGTAAGATTGCACTTTCACTATTTATATGCTCATAATCAGGCGTTTTGGATGTTTGCTTACCATAATCAAAGCTATAAACGATTTTCAAAGTTACATATTGGTTGAAATTGCGGCTTTGATTCGTTTGCTTGAAGGCATAATATGGTGCTGACAATTCATCTACAATCTTATTTTTCATAAATAAGTTGTTCGCATTTGCTTCGACCGCCCAATTTCCATGACTCCACATTGCCGACAACTGATATTGCCAGGATGTTTCTCTACGAATCTGACTGTCTATCAAATCCCGATACGGTGTAGTCAAAGAAGTACCGAAAGAAAATTCCCCGACATAATAATTTATCATAGCAGCCCCAGAGATTGATGATAAGTCTCGATGCCCAACTTCTCCTCGCACCAAATGTTCAATCCATTGACCAGATAATTTCATATTGACTGAACTGGATGGTTTATAAGTAATGGATATATCTGTACTGGGGCGATGATAAATACAGTCATCTCTAAAAGTGCTGATAAGATTTTCATCTCGAATATAATAATCAGAAATGATAGAATGATTTTGATAGAAATATGACACCCCTGTTTGTAAAGCCAACTTGTTAAGGTTCAATGTATAGCTTAATCGTGGGTTCAAAAGGATTGAGTTATCCATATTGGGATTGCCTTTGATGATGATGATTTGGTCAATTTGCTGTTCGACATTGTTAATTGTATTTATCTTCGGATAGGTATTCCCCAAAGCGAATGTAAATTGAAGCTGCTGTGTCTTGTCAATCATGTATGCCGCTCTCGCTTGAAGCCGTGGTGTAAGATGATTGATGGACTTCATCCCTTTCAAACGATATGTAAGGAAAGATAGTCCTGGGTTGGTGTCAAAAAAGAATCTTCCTAATCGTTGGGAATAGTCCGCAAAAAGGATTGTTTCCGAAGAACACAAATTTTGATTGTATGCAGAAGTTCCTGAATATTCTGAATAACTCATTCTTAGGAACTCGAATAGGCTGAAAGCCAATCTATTTCTATGGTTTAACGACATTGAATAGTTGGCATTTGCTTGGGTGTAATAATAATCCTCTTTGACAAGTGTGAGGAATGATGCAACATTTTCGTTGTAAAGACGATTATAATCGTTCCGAGAATAATATCCGTCAATTGCATAATCCAACGACTTTGTATCGGAAAATGTGTATAGTCCGTAGTAATAAACACTCGGACGAAAAGATTTGTTTCGACTGTTTATGCTCAGAATATTACCATTTTTTATTGATACATCTGTCTGCCAATAGCTCACCATTCCGTTATTGACATTGTTCCTTCTGTCGTTCCATGATATACCGCCTCGAAGCATCCAAATATATTTTCTCCCTCGGTTACTTATTGATGCCTGCAAATACTCTTCCGACTCTCTGTTACCAGCATTGTTGTAATATGGTCTTCTATTTAACTGATAATCAGGAAAATTGAATAGTTCATGTTCGGACATTGATGATTTAGGATTTTCCAATGAATATCCTGCCCATAGATTCAGACTTTTAGTACCTGTAACAAATTTTGAAATAAGATTATAGTTACCATAGAGATATCCGACATCTTGAGAAGTGTCAAGCTGGGTGTAGCCACCATTGTTGAGCGGTTTCATTACAATATTGATAGCGTAAGCATCTTTTGCGTATTTTCCAGTAGGTATATCGAAATATTCAATACGAGAAATATCCTTCGGTCTTAATGACTGTACTTCCCTGAAATCAGCCTTACGACCATCAATGTAGAGAGTCGCGGTCCCGGCTGTAGTTGTTACGCTTCCGTTCGAGCGATCAACAGACACTCCTGGAATCATAAGATTGTTCAACAAATCATAACCGGTTACAGCATGTTTACGTTGATCTTTAGTCGGAATTGCAAGAATGTGGTCATCTTTGCGGGTAAGATAAGATGCCTTGACAACCACTTCATCAAGTTCTATGGCTTGAATTGAAGTTTTGGTAGTATCAGGTTCCTGGGCATATACCACTTTTAGGCACAATCCCATAATGACGACGAATAATGCTTTCATCTTTTGAATGCGGCATTTATTAATCTGCACCCATCTGATCCTATTCCTCCACTTTCGTTTTAGATATAAGAGATATCAGTTTAAACCGTACATTATAATCATCTTGAGGGGGATTCGCTACATGAATAATCTTCACTTTTAAAATGTATAAATATCCTGGTTCAAACTCGAATCCGTCAATAATGGTTATAGGATATGCTTTCCATTGCTTTTCCCCGTCAATTCTAACCAACATACCATCAACTTCATCTGGTTCGCCAAAAATTTTTACAGGCACGATTTCCGAAGAAATTTCAATAACCTTTTCTTCTGACCAATCACAATCGTCGTTGTCGTCAGTACAGGATAAGGCACAGAGAGAAAGCAATAGAACCAGAAAAGAGCTTAAAAATTTAATATTCATATTCATTAATTGTTTTTGTTATTAATTCAGTGCAAAATTACTGCCAATAAAGTTTTCAACCAATGGTAAAAGTTTTACGTAAAACTTTTTATTTCGCTGATATACAGTATTTTACAAATGGGTGGGTGATGGGAAGTTTTACAAGACTATTAAAAGTATTACGGAGTATCTCAAAATGGACATTCTGCTTTAAATAAAAACGCCATCCTTGCGATAATGACGGTGCAACTACGATTATCAGGATAGACCTTAAATTACTTTTCAAAATCTTTCATAAGCCGGCGGATATAAAGACCTATATTTGTCTCATGCTCGTCTATGCCAAGTTTCTTTCGGATTTCATGGCTTATGATATAATGACGTTTTATCTGGATATATTCTCCGACTTCCTTGCCGCGTAATCCGATTGCATACAAACATAGATAATTGATTTCATCAGTGGATAATCCATGCTGTTCGAGATACTTCATAAATTTGGGATGTGACGCAACGAAAGCAAGACGGGTTGAATCCATAAACTTCTTTTTGTCATTATGGACAGTCTCAATCCACTTATTGTATGGCTCTGCATAACTCTCATTATTGGTTATCTCTTTTGCCAACAGACCGTTGAGCAGATCAAGCCGATTCTTTATGACATTCTGGATAGGTTTTGCCAGTTCAGAATGTTCTCTCTGCAATTCTTTCAGATTGTCCCGTTCGCCTTCCAATTGGGCGATTTCTAATTTGAGATTGGCTGTCTCCAATTCATGCTGGCGTTGTTCTGCCTCAAGTCTCTTCTTGTCTTTTTCCAAATTCTCGGCTTCCAAAGTTTTCTTGTCCCGTTCAAGCTCAGTCTTTTCTTTTTCTTTGCGTAGGTTATCTTGTTCAAGTTTTAGATTCTCATTCTCTTTCTCGGCCAAAGTGCGCTTGGTCTTGCTACGGTAATTTCGGTAATATAACCAGCCAACAAGTATGACTAAACCAAATATACCGCACACTGTTCCCCAAATAATCCGATCCTTGTCCTGAATCTCCATAAGGCTTTTCATTTCAAGCTTATGTTTTTCATCAGCAAACAGCAGGTCTTGTGAAAGCAGAGTTTTTTGATAACGACTAAGCATTGCAGAGTAATTTTGATATAAAGTAAAGGCTTGTTCATATTTACCTTGTTTCTCTAAAATGCCAATCTTCACCGAAGAATATTTAAGCGAGTCCAAAATGGATTCAGACGGACTGATTCCAGAAAGAAGATTGAGAGCTTTGTCGTACTCCCCAATTTTTGAATAGCCATAGGCAAAATTCATAGTTTCATCTTTGGTCAGTTCCAAATCCTGATATTCATCTAAAAAGGCTTTGATGTCATCGGGTGAACAGAGTTCAACAGTATAAGACAGTAAGGAAGGGAAAAGATACGCTTCTCCGTCAGGATTCTTTTGCACTAAAGGCACGCAAATGGATAGAAGGCTGTCTGCCGCTGATTTGTTATTCAGCATAACGTAACCATCAAGTGCATTCGTATAGCTCTTGATTTCAAGAAGGTCTCTGCCTATGGCTCTATATAATTTAGCCGCATCTAAATTATTATGGACAAACTCGTTTATCTTGTACTGTTTGAAATACAAAGTGCCCTGTGCCACCAATGTATGAGCAAGCAGTAACGAGTCAGTCACCCTTTGTCTCAAATCACAGCCATTCATGAAAGAACGCATGGCGGAATCATCATCGCCCTGATTCTGATAAATCCGACCTTGATAATAATATGTACGAAGTTGCTCATCGGGAGTTCCGTTCTTGACATAATAGTCAATTGCGGGCTGGAGAACTTCGAAAGTCGTAGTGTCAATGTAGTTCTTGTCCAATGCCATGGACTTCAACAACGCATATTTGGCTGCGACCTCTTTACCATTGACGCTTGAAGCTGGAATATTTTCCAATATGACAAGGGCAGAATCCGATTTGGAGTCCATAACACCCTCTGCCTTATCCATTTCTTTCCAGACCGTTCCGTGACGGTCACAACTGCCTATTGTCAGTGCAATCGTTGACAACAGGATAATATTTATAAGATGTCCTATTCTCTTAATCATAGTTCACACATTGGTCTGCCTCTACTGATGTCTCTGACAACTTTTCATCATACAGTGCGTTTACATTCAGATGAAGTAAACTCGTCATAGAGGCAACTATCAAGTGCAACATTACGAAAAATATTTGGAAAATTCGACAGCAGGCGAAGAAAATTAAGTTTTTGCTGAGTGTTGCACTTCTATGTTGAATGTACAATGAAAATAGAATACTGATATATAGTATTTTATGAAGTTATATTTTCTCTTTTTATAGCTTTCTTTTCATTTTCTTACTTCCTGATGCAGAAAGTTTATTTGCCGACGCAGAATATTTATTTACCCACGCAGTAAGTGAGAATCACATTTAAGTACCTGATAATCAGGATTGTTTTTAATTAGGCACAAAATATGGGGGACAAACGAGGGACAAAATTTTAAGTACCAAATGCAAAAAAGAGAAAACATAAGTTCGTTTTATGTATTTTAACATTTTACCTTATTAGTCTTTTCAAAGTTCAATATGCCGCAAAAATAATAAAAATACATATCCACATACATACTT
>JAJPYV010000372.1 GCA_021204735.1 Prevotella sp. | reverse complement strand
ATATATACCTTCTAATATTTAAATAATTGTCCTGTAAAAAGACTTATTAAAAGATAAATAGTTCTTATTAAAAGATAAAATAATAATTATTCCATTTCCAATATTCAAGTTAAATTTCAAACCTGATATAACATCTATCATCGAATGATTTGTATCCATTCATGACAGCCTTAGTAGCCTTAAACGTATCAATGAAAAGAGGGTCTTGCTGTATTTGCTTCTGGAAGAGGTTTTCACTTTCTTCAAGGGTAGGCTTGAGGAAAGGATAACCATCAGATGCCAATACTATCTCTTTGCAGTTGTCGTTCACATCTATAACTTTTACCTCATTCATAGGAATTGGGAAACCGTCTATCACAGCGTACTTAATGTTTTGGTAGCGGCAACCTTCTATTACACCGTTAATAATCGCTTTTCTGCCAGGATCTTCCGCTTGTACCTCTTCAACGGTTATTTCGCCTTTTTTAAGCATAGCCTTCAGAATTTTCGAACGTTTCTCAGCAAGAATTTCCTCCTGTGGTTTTGGATTATCATAATACTCACAATTCACAATACACTGGCAATCACCGACCATCCACACTTGCCTTTGATAGGAAGAATAAATTATGGCACTTGCTGTAAGACGTTCTACAGGATTTTTTATTATTTGCTGTAAATCAATACTGTAATTCTTATATACATTATATATATAATACGTTATACCAGAACAGAAGTCATTTACATCTATGTCTTTTGGCATGGTATTTATGTATTGGCGGATGAGTTCCATGCAGAACTTGCCATTGGCGTACTGTTTGTTAATTCTGTTCGGTGTTTTACTCGTACTGCCGTCAATAACAGCGATGAAATTATCATTAACTACGATTCCGTCCTCGCACTCTGCCTGAGTTTTCTTTCCTACGATTGTCTGTTCTATTACTTTCATGTTTTCCTGTGGTTTTATAATGATAAGATGGAGTTGAATATAATTTTCTAATGAGGTCATATCTCCCAATCCTAATGAGTTCCCGTTCAATGTTGCGGCGTTCTTCGGGTTTATACCAAAAGAAAAACATCCTCTGAGCCAATTTCTCTTTGGGCGTCTTTGCCGAGAATACGGGTTCAAGCGTATAAGGATCATAACCAGTGTACCATGTTTCAGTACTTACTGTCATTGGGGTAGGAGTGAAGTCTTGCACTTGTTCGAGATGGAAGTCAAGTTTTTTGGTAATTATTGCCAATTCAGCCATATCCTCTTCTGTGCATCCTGGATGACTGCTAATAAAATAAGGTATCAACTGTTGACACAGATTTTCCTTGTTGTTAATCTCGTCAAAGACTTTTTTAAATTCCTCAAACAATTTGAATGACGGTTTGCGCATCAGTTTTAGAACTTTATCAGACGTATGTTCAGGAGCCACTTTCAATCGTCCACTAACATGCCTGCATATCAGTTCCTTTGTATATTCACTTGCTGCTCTGTTGGTTCTCTCGTCTTTGCTTTTATGAAGCATAAGATCGTAGCGCACACCACTGCCAATGAAACTCTTCTTTATACCAGGCACAGCATCAACGGCTCTATATATTTCCAATAATTTACTGTGGTCAGTATTAAGGTTCGGACATATTTGAGGATTGATACACGACGGACGTATGCATTTTTCACAAATACTCTTGTCTTTTCCCGACATGCCATACATATTGGCAGACGGCCCCCCGACATCACTGAGGTAGCCTTTGAAGTCATTCATTTCAGTAACTTTCTTCACCTCTTTCAGAATACTTTCCTTACTTCTACACGAAACGAACTTACCTTGATGAGCACTTATAGTACAGAATGCGCAGCCCCCGAAACATCCTCTGTGAATGTTTATCGAGTGTTTTATCATCTCGTATGCAGGTATACGCTTGTTCTTGTATTTCGGATGAGGCAGGCGAGTGTAAGGAAGGTCAAAAGATTTATCGATTTCCTCAGTTGTCATTGGAGAGTAAGGGGGATTGACCACTACATATATATTTCCGGTTTTTTGCAGCAGTCTATGAGCGTGCAACATATTAGACTCTTCCTCGATAATTCTAAAGTTTTCAGCTTGCGCCTTTTTGCTTTGCAGACAAACCTCATGCGGATGCAACACTATATCCAAATCTGTTATTCCGTTTGGAATATCGCTTTCCTTAGCGAGAAAAACTGTTTGTGGAATATCGTGAGTACTTTCAATTCCACAACCATTCATCATTCTCTTGCAAAGTTCTCTTGTAGGTTTTTCTCCCATTCCGTAAGTTATGATGTCAGCTCCCGAATCGCATAGAATGCATTTCTTCAACTCATCTTTCCAATAATCATAATGAGTCAATCGTCTTAATGAAGCCTCTATTCCACCCAAAACAATTGGAACATCAGGAAATAGTTGGCGAAGTATCTTACTGTAAACAATGGTTGGATATTCAGGGCGGCAGTCGTGTTTTCCATCAGGACTGTACGCATCTTCGGAACGTAGACGACGGTTGGCAGTGTATTTGTTTACCATGGAGTCCATGCAACCAGGGGAGATACCAAAGAACAAGTGCGGTTTGCCCAACTTTTTGAAATCACGAAAGTCGCCGTGCCAATCAGGTTGCGGTACAATAGCCACCCGCAGGCCTAACGATTCTATGGTTCGTGCAATTACGGCAACGCCGAATGAAGGATGGTCAATATAAGCATCCCCAGAGAATAGGATAACATCGAGTTCATCCCATCCCCTAAGTTCTACTTCTTTTTTTGTTGTAGGAATCCAATCTGTAAGTCTGAAAACACCCATTTATGTCATTCCAAATTGTCTGTCGGTTTGTTTTCCTTGTCCCACTTGATGAAAAGTTGAACAAGTTGGTTCAATCCGAATGCCTTCATGTTGTTATTGTAAACTACATCGAGACACAGGTCAAGGAGTTCTTTGTTAGTCCCTGATTCAGCTTCAAGAATCGACCTGATATTAAGTTTCAACTTGTCGAGAACAGACTCATCAACAATGCCGTTGCTGTCCATGAGGTTATTTAAAAGAGCATATTTTCTTATAGTTTCCAGATGCTCTTCACTGATGTTGATACTCCTCGTACCTGATACGTTAGTTTGAATTTTATAAGTTTTCATATTTTGTAAGTTCAAAAGGTTAATCGGTTTTATTTCAGTAAAAAACCGAGGATGCCCTTCATTATGGTATCCCGTTTTTTATCTGATGTTATACATTCGAAAGGAAATCCCATCGTGAACGTGCGACAGTCTTTTCCATCATAAGCCACGCACACAGAAGCGCCCCTGTAATCAGTCAAAGCGCAAAAAGCAGGACTGATGGGACTCAAGAAGTCTATTGACGTTGCAGCGTAATGTTCTTCGTTCAACATAGTGTAAATGTCAAAAGAGGTGCTCATGCCTTGTATTTCGTTATTGGTTGCCAATTTAGTGGATCCTTGAGGTGTCACATGAAGCGTATTGTTAAGGAAATCCAATTCCTTGTCACTACTCATGTCAGAACCGATATATGCACCGCTAACTAATAAGTTCCCTTTCTTTTTGGTGTATTCTGTGAGTTTTTTCTGCAACTCACTACTGAATGATTTGTAGTAAATGAGAGAATGCCCGTCATCTTTCTCCAATCCGAGTATTAAGTCTACACAGTCGTATCTCAAAAGATTTACTTTCTCCCTTTCCACAGCATATTTCGAACAACTTACGATATTGTAATTGTTGGCACTCATAATAGCCTTGGCATGAACGGGGATGTAATTGAACTCATTTCCACGTAAAATCATACCCACTAACTCCTCACCGCTATATCCCAATCCATCAGAGCCCTCTATGCCAATTTTTGTTTTGTCATAGCAAGACTGGTAGCCACAGTAGCCTGGCATCTTACCGTAGCTTACGCCAGGGTCACCAGTCAAATTAAACCCCTGGTTGTTTTCGTCTTCCACAATTTCAGGTGAGGACAGGCGTTGGAAACCGTTTACTATCAATATTGTTTTTGTGGCATGAGGATTGTATACAGCAGAGATTACCTCCGAAGGAAAACTCTCTCCACCATCATTCGTTGCTGTTACCTTAAAATTATAGAGTACGTTTGGTTCTAATTTGATTTTGCAAACATTACCGTTTATCTTAAAACCATTGTCATAACCAGAGTTATCTGTTGCTGTGTACAGAACGTACGATGTAGGGTCTGATGTTGGCTCAGTCTTGTCTTTTTGAGCGTCCCACCTAATCAATACCGTATCTTTGGAGAAAAACTCTACACACAAATTAGTTGGTGCGAGAGGGGTGACGACATACGGTTTGTTGTGCTGGTCTGCAAAGAACTTTAGGATAGTCTTGTAAATACTTCTTGCCAAAGTGAATCTGAAATTCGGGTCTTGACCATACTTCATGTCTGGAAAATTCTGGTGAGACAGAGTTTCTATGATAGCGGAAGTCATAAGCGGACACCTTGTCTCAGAATAGTTCTTGTCGTAAAGAGTGCGCTTTGTCCATTTAGAATAAGTATTCGTTATGTCGCTGTAAGAATTATTGAGCAAGCGAGTTGCGAAATCCCTTGACATGTTTCGAGACTGACCAGAACCTAACCGTCCATTGTTGGTGTTCGTGGTACAAATTGTCAAAGTTCCGATTATAGAAGAAAAGTCATGAGCTACACCAGCATCACTATGCACAGCCAAAGAAAGTTCAATAGGCACTTTCAAACCCCGTGTAAATGGAGCGAAGCAAGAGCCACCTGCCACCCAGTTTGTCATGTAAGAACGTACATTGATGTCCTCCTTGTAATCATCTGTCTTGTCTTTCGAATAACACACGCTGTCTGGAGCACCAGCCCATTGAGCGTAATAGCGTGAGCCTTCCAAAAATCTTGGTACCTCACTGACTTTCCCGTTTCTTCTTATATTTCCCATTCCGCCACCGAAACGTACAGCATCGGCAGTTACAACACCTTTGTATGAGCTCACGTTGGTAAGTACCACACGATTATCAGCATTGCAGCCAGCTCCAAAATCAAATGTTCCAAGATACACCCATGTGCCACCACCCATTTGCTGGTTTACCTTGAATGTTGTCTGTCGTCCTTTGTGATAAACAGTATATTGAGCATCAGGGACGCTCAACTCGTGCGTAGGATAACTGACATACACAGCATACTCACCACTTTCTGGGATTTTTGGCATATATGAAATTTCACAGCCTTTTTCAGTTGATGTCTTTGCCATTCGAGTGGTTCCTTCAGTGAAAGGATTTATACCGTCGGAATAAGAATTTCTGTTGCCTGCAAATCCTTTTATTCCACAGCCCACCCATTGCTGACTGACATTTATTTCGGTGTAGTAAGGTAATAACGTTTTGTTGTCGTTATCCACGATAATCTCGTTTTTCTGCCAGTCTCGTTCACGTGGAGTGAAAACAATTGCTCCTGCTTTTTCAAGCATCGGAATCAAGTAAGGCACGACAATTGTCTGGGTGTATAAGTCCTCATTCGTACAGAAGATGTTAGGTCGTTGCCATTGCCATCTTTTCTTGTCCTGATTGTAGTATTTTCCATGACTTGCCCATAAAGATATATGTTTATTTTGAAGACCTTTGGTTATTTCTATGGGAGTTGATAAGTTGCTAACCCATGGTACGCCCTTGTATTCAATATCCAATGTTGATATAGGAGCGATAGGTGTCTCTTTTTCAATAATTTCTTTATTTTTAGGGGAAACGGTATTTAACAACTTGCGATGGCTGCCGCAAGCTGTGAGAAAAACGCATAAAAGGAAAATTGGAACTTTCTTCCACATATCAGTCACCAATTGAAAATGATTCAGGATGTAGTCCTGAGAAGCCCTTGAAATATTCTTTTATTTCTTTCATTTCCTTGTCAATGTTGCCAGTGGGCATTATGCTTTTGGTACACTGTATCAGGTGTCTCTTATAATCCAACCCATACAAGAGGATTGGGATGTTAGCTTTCAACGCAATATAGTAAAACCCCTTTTTCCAGTCAGGATTAAGGGCTCTCGTACCTTCAGGAGTAACGCAGAGATGAAAAGTCGTTTCCTTTTTTGCCGTCTCTGCCATTTTATCAGTAGTGTGTTTATGTACCGAGCGCTGAATAGCGATACCTCCCAATTTTTTTAAAAGCATGTTGAAAGGCCAAAAGAACCATTCACTTTTCATCAAAAAGTTAATCTTCATGTTTTCAGCTCTCATATACAACTGACCTATGAAAAAGTCACGATTACTGGTATGTGGAGCAAGACAGATAACAAATTTATCTGGATGATCCACAGTAACATCTTTTTTCCAACCACACCGTTTATACAAATACCATTTACAAAAATTCATTATAAATGATTAGAT
>JAJPYV010000431.1 GCA_021204735.1 Prevotella sp. | reverse complement strand
CGTAACCTGAATGATGTGTTGGCTGAATTGAAAGACAAACTGATTGGAAAAGAGAATTACCAAATTTTCGGTAATGTGTTTCCAATCCTTGTTAAGTTTATTGATGCGGATAAAGATCTTTCCATACAGGTGCACCCTGACGAGGAAACAGCAAAAAGATATGGCTTGAAAAACGGCAAGACGGAGATGTGGTACACTGTTCATGCTGACCCTTCGGCAAAACTGCTGTGTGGACTGAAAGGTAAGATAACGCCGGAACAGTATCGTGAGATGGTGGAGAATGATACTATCTGCGATGCGATAAGGGAGTACAATGTTAAGGAGGATGACTGTTTCTACATTCCAGCAGGTAGCATTCACAGTATTGGAAAGGGCTGTTTCCTTGCGGAAATACAACAGACATCTGATGTGACTTACCGCATTTATGATTTCAAGCGCATGGACGAGAACGGCAATTACCGTGAGTTGCATACAAAGGAGGCATCTGAATGCATTGACTTTTCTGGGGAGAACGGCTCTCAAATAGATTATACACCTAAAAAGAACGAGGGTGTTCCTCTTGTAAGCTGTCCTTTCTTCAATACTGCCGTATATGACCTTGATGAACCTATGACACTCGACTACTCCGACCTTGACAGTTTTGTGATTTTCATAGGAATTAAAGGTGAAGGACTGTTCGTAGATAATGAGGGCAACGAGACTACTCTTAAAGCTGGCGAGACAATTCTTGTTCCTGCCACCACAAAAACTATCAACATTTCCGGTTCTGTCAAGTTCCTTGAAACTTACGTCTGATTAGTGCTTCGCAAAAATCTTTCCACGTCTTCTTGCATCTTTCTGAACAGGGGTGACATGGTGTATCCGAAATTCTTTTTCAGCATTTGAGGTATGTCTTGGGTACTGTGGGAATAACATGACAGTTCGTTGCGCAACTGTGTCGCATGGACTGCCTGACTGCGTATCTCATTTTCACGGTCACGTATAAGTTTACTGCACACCTTATTTAATATCGGCACTATAATCTTGTCAAATAGGTGGTGTCCTTGTATATATAAATAGGTGGTTTCTGGCGTTACGCCAAGTCGTTTTATGTCTTCCTCTACATCCTTATATGCCTCTTTAGTGCCAGGGTTTTGCTTGCGCAGCCAGTTTACTTTCTTGAATACCTTGTTTCTCAAACTTGCAAGAGATGGTTCGGGATCTTTGAAATTGAAAGCGGAAAGTCCTGTAACATTGTTGAAGTCGGTGATACTGAATTTGCCGTATGTCCCTCTGCGGTAGAAAAGAATTGACCATACGAGCAATGGGAATATTGCTTTGCTGTATTCCCGCATGAAATATACGAAATCGAAGATGGCATGGTCGTTGAGTGTTACCATCACGCATACATTGTGCAGCGATGGAGCATAGCACTGCAGGTTTTCTATCGAGTAGGCGTATGTGTGGAAGATATACGGACTTTCTATTATTCCTTTCGATGTCTGTGTTGCTCCCTGCAATAGATAGTCATAGTCGGCATCCACACATGCTATCATGTCTTGTCCTACATTCTTATATAATAGATTCATGAGTGCAGAGCGTTTCCCCCGCTCTAACGTATCGTTGTGTGAAGGCAGCATAATCTCGAAAAACCTGTTCTCATCCTCGTAGTTCCCCAACAGGGTGCGCCAGAACAGCACATCATCATAACTCTCGACGTATGCCACTATCTTGCGCCGGGATTGCTTTGACTTCAGTTTGTTGGCAGCACTGAAGTATTCTGATGTTATGTTGTCCTTTAGATTTTTCATCACTTATCTGTTATATCACTCACTTCGGTCACGTGGTCAATCCAACCGTTCATTATCACGGCTGGTGAATGTGTGGTGAGTATTATCTGTACGTTGGGGTTCAGTTCGAGCACAAGGTCGATAAGTTGCTTCTGCCACTCGATATGAAGACTTATTTCTGGTTCGTCCATGAATAAAACGTATGGTTTGTTGTCCTCGATGAGCACGGTAAGCAATATGGCAAGGATTTGTTTCTCTCCGCTCGACAGTTGGTAGGGATATAGCAACTCGCCAATCTGCGAGAATCTTATCTCGTTTTCTGTCCTTACTATTTTCTTGCCTGTATCTGCGAATAAGTCATCTATCATGTCCTGGAACTTCTTTTTCGGTTCGGAAATCGTCTGTGCTTTTGCGGCTGCGTCTGCTCCTCCGCATTGCAGTTCTGTGATTATGCGGTTACCGATGTTTACTTGATAGTCGAGATACTTGCGCTGCAGATTGAATAGTTGCCAGTCGAGTTCCGTCACGAGATTTGCCCCGATAGCACTCAGCATGTCGGCATTTAGCAGGGGCCTGTCGAATGAGCGTATCACATCAAACCTTATGTGCGTGGCATTCTCCGGGTGGACATTGATGCGCACTCCCTCAAGCAGGTTATTTACTACATCACCATTGTGTTCAACACTTTTTACCAACTTATTGAGAATGGTACTCTTGCCGACACCGTTTATACCACTTAATATGTTCACTTTCCTGTCAAGTTCCCATACTATGTGTTTCCTGCCGCTCCACAACGACTCAATCTCTATTTGCTTTATGTATTCTGCGTATTTTTGCATGGCCATATTTTTTTCACACCACATTCTTGTTGTTTTTTAATTACGCAAAAATAACCATTTTCTTTGGAATTGTGTAACTTTGCACCCACTTAAATAAATATAAATAAATACAAATGCGTAACAATAGTCATATCATTGCCCATTTATGCCTCTTCTTCGCCTGTGTGTTCTGGGGATTGATGGCGCCTCTCGGCAAGGATGCCATGACTCATGGCTTTAATGGTATTGATATGGTTACGTTCAGGGTAACGGGTGGTGCTGTGTTGTTCTGGATAACTTCTTTCTTCGTTCCGAAAGAGCATGTGCCGAAGAAAGATTTGTTGATGTTTATTGGGGCGGCTATTTTCGGACTCGTGACAAATCAGTGCTGCTATACCATCGGACTGAGCATTACGTCTCCTATAAACTCAAGTATTGTGACTACCTCGATGCCTATCTTTGCTATGATTCTTGCAGCCATAATACTGAAAGAGCCTATAACTGGCAAGAAGGCTTTGGGTATGTTCTTGGGTTGTGCCGGGGCGATAATACTCATTCTTACAAGTGCTGCGGCTACTAATTCGAAGGTGGGTGATATCAGAGGCGACCTCCTATGTCTTGCTGCACAGTTGTCTTTTGCATTGTATCTCTCCTTGTTCAGCAAGTTGATTAGACGTTATTCTGTGTTCACTGTCAACAAGTGGATGTTCACATACGCTGTAATTCTTATTTTGCCTTTCACTTTTGGAAGAGTAACATCTATTGACTATACCACGATATCAATGAGCACATGGCTTGAGACTGGCTTTGTGGTGTTCTTCGGAACGTATATCAGTTACATACTGATGATGAAGGGTCAGCATGTCTTGCGCCCTACGGTTGTCAGTATTTACAATTACGTGCAGCCGATAGTTGCTGTTACTGTCAGTATTCTTACAGGTATCGGTGTGTTCAAACTCTCACAAGCTCTTGCTGTGATTCTTGTTTTTCTCGGTGTCTGGTTCGTTACGACATCCAAATCACGTGAGGACATGCTCAAAGAAAAAGGTCAAAAATAATCTTTCAAGCAAGAATTTTTCATTTTTCATTCTTCATTTTTCATTTTTCATCTTCGCTCCTCTCAAGCAAAATTGAATTTTTATTTTTTATTTTTTATTTTTTATTTTGCGAAGCATAGCACTGCCAATTTGTCATGCTGCGCTATTTTGTGCATTTTTTGGCATACGTTTTGTTATATGTTAATCGAGTTTAAAACATAGATAATAACAAAAACAAATATAATTATGGGAAAGATTATTGGAATTGACTTAGGTACGACCAATTCATGTGTTGCCGTTTTTGAGGGTAACGAACCGGTCGTAATAGCAAACAGCGAAGGCAAGCGCACCACACCGTCTGTCATCGGTTTCGTAAAGGATGGTGAGCGTAAGGTTGGCGACCCTGCAAAGCGTCAGGCTATAACCAATCCTAAGAATACTGTCTATTCTATCAAGCGTTTCATGGGTGAGACTTACGCACAGTGCCAGAAGGAGACAGAGCGTGTGCCTTACACGGTGGTTAACGATGGTGGCTTCCCTCGCGTTGAGATTGAGGGGCGCAAGTACACTCCGCAGGAGATTTCTGCTATGGTTCTCCAGAAAATGAAGAAGACGGCAGAGGATTATTTAGGTCAGGAGGTTACGGATGCGGTTATCACTGTTCCGGCTTACTTCTCCGACTCACAGCGTCAAGCTACTAAGGAGGCAGGACAGATTGCCGGTCTTAATGTTCGTCGTATCGTTAATGAACCTACTGCTGCTGCTCTTGCATACGGTGTTGACAAGTCTAATAAGGACATGAAGATTGCGGTATTCGACCTTGGTGGTGGTACGTTTGATATCTCTATCCTTGAGTTTGGTGGCGGCGTGTTTGAGGTACTCTCCACAAATGGTGATACTCACCTCGGTGGTGATGACTTTGACCAGGTGATAATCGACTGGCTTGTAAATGGTTTCAGGTCTGATGAGGGTATTGACCTTTCAAGAGATCCGATGGCTATGCAGCGTCTGAAGGAGGCTGCTGAAAAGGCAAAGATTGAATTGTCAAGTTCTTCGTCTACGGAGATTAACTTGCCTTACATCACGGCTGAGGGTGGTGTTCCAAAGCACCTTGTAAAGACTGTCACTCGTGCTCAGTTTGAGCAGCTTGCTCACAGTTTGATTCAGGCTTGTCTTGTACCGTGCCAGAATGCTATAAGGGATGCCAAACTGTCAACTTCTGACATTGATGAGGTGATCCTTGTGGGTGGGTCAAGTCGTATACCTGCTGTTCAGACTTTGGTAAGGAATTATTTCGGCAAGGAGCCTTCCAAGGGTGTTAATCCTGATGAGGTGGTTGCTGTCGGTGCTTCTATCCAGGGTGCTATCCTCAACAAGGAGGGTGGTGTAGGCGACATTGTATTGCTTGATGTTACTCCTCTTACTCTCGGTATCGAGACTATGGGTGGTGTGATGACAAAACTTATTGAGGCTAACACTACTATTCCATTCAAGAAGAGTGAGACGTTCTCTACTGCTGCTGACAACCAGACAGAGGTTACTATACATGTTCTTCAGGGTGAACGCCCAATGGCTGCCATGAACAAGAGTATCGGTCAGTTTAACCTTACGGGCATTGCTCCTGCTCCTCGTGGTGTTCCGCAGATTGAGGTTACTTTCGATATCGATGCTAACGGTATCTTGAAGGTTTCTGCTAAGGATAAGGCTACCGGTAAGGAACAGGCCATTCGTATCGAGGCTTCTTCTGGTCTTAGCAAGGAGGAAATCGACCGTATGAAGGCTGAGGCTGAACAGAATGCTGAGAACGACAAGAAGGAGCGTGATAGAATCGACAAGATGAACCAGGCTGACTCCATGATTTTCACTACTGAGAATTTCATGAGGGAGAATGGCGACAAGATTCCTGCTGACCAGAAACCGGCTATCGAGTCTGCTCTCCAACAACTCAAGGATGCTCACAAGAGTGGTGACATTACGGCAATAGACAATGCTATAAATGGTCTTAACAACGTAATGCATGCTGCTACCTCCCAAATGTATCAGGGTGCGCATGGCGCAGGCCCTCAACCGGGTGCTGATGGTGGCTTCAATGCTGGCAACGCTGGTTTCAACGGTGGCAACACTCAGCAGAACACCTCAAACGGCAAATCTGACGATACTGTGGTAGACGCGGATTTCGAGGAGGTTAAATAGTCATAGGTAAAAAGATCAATATATTATTATCAAGCGGTGCAGCCCATTATGTGGTTGCACCGTTTTTGTATTTTTATTGTTATTCCTAATTATCTGAAATTCAACTATTTACATACTGTTTTTCATTTTACTCAATGTATTGAGATATTTTACGCAGTGCATTGAGAAATTTATATCAGTGCATTGAGAAATTTATATCAGTATATTGCGATATTTATCTTAGTGCATTGCGATATTTTACGCAGTGTACAAAGAAATTAGTTTCAGTGTAAATAAACTTTTATAAAAGCGAAATATACACTAAAAAACACTTTTATAAAAGCGAATTTTATTACGAAAAACACTTTTATAGAAGTGAAAATGTAAGAGAAACAAATCTTTTAAGCATAGGATAATCTTGGCACAGACTTAGGATAGCTTGAAATGAGATTTAAAAACTTCAAGACATGATAACCGAAAAACTTCCCGATGTAGATGAAGATGCCCTGAACTCAATGCTGCAGGAGTGAGCCGGTCTCTCAGGTACGTGTACACAGATACTCAAATTAGTTGGCGAAAAAAGACAGTTATTTTTTTCTGAAAATCAAGGTCATTTTGTTTGTTTTTAAG
>JAJPYV010000330.1 GCA_021204735.1 Prevotella sp. | reverse complement strand
TTTGATTGACAAATTTTGCCTTAGAGGGATTATTCAACAACCTTTTTTGCAAAGTATTACAACTTTGTAGGTTATCTCATGCTCAAAATTTATTTAGGACAATATTGACTTACCGCCTATTATTATTAAAAAACTTATTAAATTTGGTTCATTTTACAATTTCATGCCACAGCATAGCTCAAGCATGCTTGGCTAAGCTCATGCAGATGGAACGAAATTATTCCTCTACAGCTGCCTGAGCTGCTGCCAATCTTGCGATTGGAACGCGGAATGGAGAGCAGCTGACATAATTGAGACCTACGGAGTGACAGAACTTCACGGAAGTTGGTTCACCACCGTGCTCACCACAGATACCACATGGTAGGTCAGGACGAGTAGCACGTCCTTTCTCGACTGCAATCTTCACGAGTTGACCTACACCCTTTCTATCAAGAACCTGGAACGGGTCAACCTTCAAAATCTTCTTCTCGAGATAAACAGGCAAGAAACTGGCGATATCATCACGACTGTAACCGTATGTCATTTGTGTGAGGTCGTTAGTACCGAAACTGAAATACTCAGCACTTTGAGCAATTCTGTCAGCAGTCAAAGCAGCACGAGGAATTTCAATCATCGTACCAACCTTGAACTCAATCTCAACACCCTCTTCCTCAAACAGTTGTTTGGCAGTCTCACGGATAACCTTCTCCTGAGCCTCAAACTCATAAACAATACCGATAAGTGGAACCATGATTTCAGGACGAGGATCATAACCTTCTTTCTTTAACTGAATTGCAGCACTAAGGATAGAGCGAGTCTGCATAGCGGTAATCTCTGGATATGTGTTACCAAGACGACAACCACGGTGACCGAGCATTGGGTTGTGCTCACTAAGGTTGTTGACACGCTGCTGTATTTCCTTAACAGTAACACCCATCTCATGAGCCATAATCTTCTGACCTTCCAGATCGTGAGGCACAAATTCATGCAACGGTGGATCAAGCAAGCGGATATTGACTGGATATCCGTCCATAGCCTTCAAAATTCCATAGAAATCCTGTTTCTGATAAGGTAGCAGTTTTGCAAGAGCCTTCTCACGTCCTTCAACAGTATCAGAAAGTATCATCTCTCGCATAGCTTTGATTTTCTCGTTCTCGAAGAACATGTGTTCCGTACGGCAAAGACCGATACCGACAGCACCGAAACTGCGAGCCACCGCAGCATCATGTGGCGTATCAGCATTAGTACGCACAACAAGTTTAGTATATTTGTCGCAAAGGTTCATCAATGCAGCAAAGTCACCTGTAACCTCAGCAGGCTTTGTATTAACCTCACCCAAATAAACCTCACCTGTAGAACCGTTGATTGAAATGTAATCACCCTCTTTCAAAACATGACCTTCTATCTCAACAGTACGAGCCTTATAGTTGACATTCATCGCACCAGCACCAGAAACACAGCACTTACCCATACCACGAGCTACAACAGCAGCGTGGGAAGTCATACCTCCTCTTGCCGTTACGATACCTTCGGCAACAGCCATACCGGCAAGATCCTCAGGACTTGTCTCTATACGGACCATAACAACACGATGTCCATCAGCACGCCATTTAGCAGCATCGTCAGCAAAGAAAACAATCTGACCACAAGCGGCACCAGGAGAAGCAGGCAAGCCACGAGTGAGAACCTTTGCCTTCTTGAGAGCACTCTTGTCAAAAATCGGGTGAAGTAACTCATCGAGCTTATTAGGCTCACAACGCTCAAGGGCAGTCTTCTCGTCAATCTCACCCTCTTTCAACAAGTCCATGGCAATCTTCACCATTGCCGTACCCGTGCGTTTTCCGTTACGAGTCTGCAAGAACCATAGTTTGCCTTCCTGAACAGTGAACTCCATATCCTGCATATCATGATAGTGATGCTCCAATTTCTTCTGGAGAGCATTCAATTCAGCATAAATCTCAGGCAAAGCCTCCTCCATTGAAGGATATTTAGAAGAACGTTCCTCCTCGGAAACTCCCTGTTGCTCAGCCCATCTGAGAGAGCGTGCTTTCGTAATCTGCTGCGGTGTACGGATACCAGCTACAACATCCTCACCCTGAGCATTAACAAGATACTCACCATTGAAATCACTTTCGCCAGTAGCAGCATCACGACTGAAACAAACACCAGTAGCGGACGTATTGCCCATGTTACCAAATACCATTGCCATAACAGAGACAGCAGTTCCCCACTCTGCCGGTATTCCTTCCATCTTGCGGTAGAGAATTGCACGCTCATTCATCCAACTGTCAAATACAGCACAAATTGCGCCCCAAAGCTGCTCCATCGGGTCGGTCGGAAAATCTTTTCCTGTCTGAGCCTTGATAGCCTCCTTGAACAAAACCACCAACTGTTTCAGTTCGTCAACGTTCATCTCGTTATCAAGAGTGATATTTCTAATTGACTTAACCTTCTGTATGATTGCCTCAAACGGGTCGATATCTTCCTTGTTCACTGGTTTCATGCCCAATACCACATCACCGTACATCTGAACGAAACGACGGTAACTGTCGTATGCAAACCTCTCATTATCAGTCTTTTTAGCAAGACCAACTACAACCTCATCATTAAGACCGAGATTCAAAATCGTATCCATCATTCCAGGCATAGAAGCACGAGCACCAGAACGAACACTGACAAGCAATGGGTTCTCAACGTCACCGAACTTGCTGTTCATAAGTTGCTCAATATGATGAACTGATGTTATTACATCATCTTTCAACAAGGCAACGACAGCATCCTTACCTTTCTCAAAATACTCATTACATACATCTGTGGTAATGGTGAAACCAGGAGGTACAGGAACTCCAATAAGATTCATCTCAGCCAAATTGGCACCTTTACCACCAAGCAGATTGCGCATGTCAGCCCTTCCCTCTGCCTTACCGTTACCGAACGTGTAAACTCTTTTTTCCGCCATAATTTAAATATCTTTCCTTGTATTGTTTTAGCTTATTTTTTATTGGGTGCAAAAATAATTAAATAAAACTATTATTACAAACATTTAATCTTGTTTTTTGTATAATAGAGATAGCAAATTTCATGTTATCGAAAAAATATTGTTTTATTTTGTCCTACAATTGTTTTCCACTATCTTTGCAGAAGTTTTACGACTTCTAAAAATGCTATAAAGTTCTCAGTACTCAATTAAGTGAACTTTGCCAAAACATGAAAAAGGTCAGATTATTTATTATATGTATATTCTTACTGACGAGTGTCTCCATGAATGCTCAATTGAAATGGAACTCACGTTATCAGGCATATATTGACCAATACAAAGACTTAGCGATTTCACAGATGTTGAAATACAATATCCCGGCAAGTATTACATTAGCACAGGGACTTCTTGAAAGTAGTGCAGGAATGAGTGAATTAGCAACCAAAGGCAACAACCACTTCGGGATAAAATGCCATGACTGGACTGGAAAGACAATGTACTATGACGATGATGCGAAAGGGGAATGTTTCAGGAAATACCGGAATGTTGTGGAAAGCTACGAGGACCACAGCCAGTTTTTATTGCGTCCCCGATATAGTAAACTGTTTACTTTGAAAAGAACTAACTACAAAGGATGGGCACACGGACTGAAGTCATGTGGCTATGCTACAAGTCCTACATACGCAAAAAATCTTATAGAACTGATAGAACTCTATAAATTATACCAATACGACACCGCTTCCAAGTACGACAAGTTTATCGTTGAACATTCAGGAATACCCAATGCGGCATACTCTCATGAGATTTACTCTAACAATAAAAACTATTACCTGATAGTGAAAGCAGGCGATACATTCAGATCGTTGGCAAAGGAAACGCATATCTCTTATAGAAAACTCGCCAAATATAATGAGAGGGACAAGAGGGATGACCTTATTGAAGGTGAGCGCATATACCTGAAACAGAAACAAAAGAAAGCGGAAAAAACATACAAGAAACGTCCGCACGTGGTAAAAGAAGGAGACAGTATGTACACCATAGCACAATACTATGGCATACGACTTGAGAGCTTATACAAAATGAATCATCTAAGTCCATATTATAGTATTAAGGTAGGAGACAGACTTAGGGTAAGGTAATTGTGACAAAATTTCAGTTTAAATGTGACAAAAATGCTGTATAATGTTTTTGGCACACTTTTCGCTATGCGATATGTGAATAACTACAGAATATTCATGTTTACATATAATAATCAAACTAAAAATATAAAATTATGAACATTCAACCATTGGCAGACCGCGTATTGGTAAAACCAGCTGCGGCAGAAGAGAAAATAGGCGGTATCATAATTCCTGATACAGCTAAAGAGAAACCACTACACGGCACTATTGTTGCCGTAGGTAACGGCACTAAGGACGAGGAGATGGTTCTCAAGGCAGGTGACGAAGTATTATATGGCAAGTATTCAGGAACAGAATTAGAGTATGAGGGAGTTAAATACCTTATGATGCGCCAAAGCGATGTACTCGCTATTATTAAGTAATTGTTGAAAGTAAACCAAAGAACGAAAGGAAATAGAAAAATGGCAAAAGATATCAAATTCAATGTAGAAGCTCGTGACCTTCTGAAGAAAGGTGTTGACCAATTGGCTAATGCAGTAAAAGTTACACTCGGTCCTAAGGGCCGCAATGTGATTATCGAGAAGAAATTCGGTGCACCTCAAATCACAAAAGACGGTGTTACTGTTGCCAAGGAGATTGAGCTGGAAGATCACTTTGAGAACACAGGTGCTCAATTAGTAAAAAGTGTAGCAAGTAAAACTGGTGATGACGCCGGTGACGGTACAACAACAGCAACGATACTCGCACAGAGCATTATCAATGTCGGTTTGAAAAATGTTACCGCCGGTGCAAATCCTATGGACTTGAAACGAGGTATCGACAAAGCAGTATCTGCCGTAGTTGAATACATAAAGAATACCTCAGAGAAAGTCAATGATGATTATGACAAGATAGAACAAGTTGCTGCCGTAAGTGCTAACAACGATCCGGAAATAGGAAAACTCCTTGCAGATGCAATGCGCAAAGTAACAAAAGACGGAGTAATCACCATTGAGGAAAGCAAAAGCCGCGACACCCATATCGGAGTTGTAGAGGGAATGCAGTTTGACAGAGGCTACCTCAGCAGCTATTTCGTTACTGATACCGACAAAATGGAGTGCGGTATGGAAAATCCATACATCCTTATTTATGACAAGAAAATCAGCAACCTCAAGGACTTCTTGCCAATATTGCAGGCAGCAGTAGAAAGCGGACGCCCATTGCTCGTAATAGCCGAGGATGTTGATTCTGAGGCACTTACCACATTAGTAGTAAACCGTCTACGCAGCAATCTGAAAATCTGTGCTGTCAAGGCACCAGGTTTCGGCGACCGTCGCAAAGCTATGCTTGAGGACATTGCAGTTCTCACTGGCGGTTTGGTAATCAGCGAGGAAAAAGGACTGAAACTTGAGCAGGCAACACTCGAGATGCTTGGAACATGCGACAAAGTAACAATCACTAAGGACAACACAACTATTGTAAGTGGAGCAGGCGACAAACAACTCATCGCCGACCGTGTGGCACAGATAAAGAACGAGATTGCCAACACTACAAGCAGTTATGACAAAGAGAAGTTGCAAGAGCGTCTTGCGAAGTTGGCAGGCGGCGTTGCTGTACTCTATGTCGGTGCCAACAGCGAGGTAGAGATGAAAGAAAAGAAAGATAGAGTTGACGACGCCCTCTGTGCAACACGTGCTGCTATTGAGGAAGGTGTAGTGGCAGGTGGTGGAACAACCTATATCCGTGCCCTCGATACATTGAAAGACTTAAAAGGTGATAATGCTGACGAGCAGACTGGTATCAACATCATAGAGCGTGCCATCGAGGAACCGCTCCGCCAGATTGTTGAGAACTCTGGTTGCGAGGGAGCTGTGGTTGTTCAGAAAGTAAAGGAAAACAGCGGTAATTTCGGTTACAACGCACGTACAGACGTTTACGAAGATTTGTTCAAAGCTGGTGTCATCGACCCGGCAAAGGTTGCACGTGTAGCATTAGAGAATGCTGCTTCCATAGCAGGTATGTTCCTCACCACCGAGTGCCTTATCGTTGACAAACCAGAAGACAAGGCAGCAATGCCGATGGGCGGCGCACCAGGAATGGGCGGAATGATGTAATCTGCAAAGCATACATAACAAAAATGGGAGACGTTTAAAAAACATCTCCCGTTTTTTATCTTTTTTCTTTAAAATCAATATTTTTTTTGCCAAAAATATTTGATTGTGTCAATAATCACAGTACATTTGCGCAATCAATAGGGGCAAATTAAGGGTATCAACCCTTTAAAAGGACATAATTTTTTGATTTGTTTTAGTAGATTAGTTTTTAAGTAGTTTGTTTTTTGGAAATCATTTGCCGTGAGGCAGATGATTTTTT
>JAJPYV010000331.1 GCA_021204735.1 Prevotella sp. | reverse complement strand
CATTAGACGTATCAAAAGCCGTACAATTCCTTAAGGAAGGAACAGTGAAAGGTTACGAGTCACAGGTAAAGGCGGCTCAGGAAGCATTGGAAAATGGGACATGCCCAGGTAACGACTATTTAGGATGGCTGCACCTGCCATCATCTATCACTCCTGAATTTTTAAAGGAAATCCAAGACTGCGCAAACGTTCTCCGTGCAAACTGCGAGGCTATTGTAGTAGCAGGTATTGGAGGAAGCTATCTTGGCGCACGTGCTGTTATCGAGGCATTGAGCAATTCTTTCGCATGGCTTGTAAATGACGGGAAGAGTCCTGTTATCCTTTTCGCTGGCAACAACATCGGTGAGGATTACCTTGCAGAACTCACATCTTATCTGAAAGGCAAGAAATTTGGTGTTATCAACATCTCTAAGTCAGGTACAACAACTGAAACAGCTCTTACATTCCGTCTGTTGAAGAAACAGTGCGAGGACCAGATTGGCAAGGAAGAGGCAAAGAAGGTTATCGTTGCCGTAACAGATGCTAAAAAAGGAGCCGCTCGTGCTGCTGCCGACAAGGAAGGTTACAAGACATTCGTTATTCCTGACAATGTAGGCGGTCGTTTCTCAGTTCTCACACCGGTAGGATTGCTTCCTATCGCATGCGCAGGTTTCGACATTGCACAGTTGGTAGCAGGTGCTGCTGAGATGGAGAAGGTTTGTGGCATCGATGCTCCTTACGAAGAGAACCTTTCAGCAATCTATGCAGCAGTTCGTAATGGCTTGTATTCACAGGCAGGCAAGAAGACAGAGATTATGGTTAACTTCCAGCCGAAACTCCACTTCATCAGTGAATGGTGGAAACAGTTGTTCGGTGAGAGTGAGGGTAAGGACACCAAAGGTATATTCCCGGCATCATGCGACTTTACAACCGACCTCCACTCAATGGGTCAGTGGATACAGCAGGGCGAGCGTACTATCTATGAGACAGTAATCAGTGTTGAGCAGCCTGCAAAGAAACTGTTGTTCCCGAGTGATGAGGAGAACCTTGACGGTCTGAATTTCCTCGCTGGCAAGCGTATCGACGAGGTAAACAAGATGGCAGAGCTTGGAACACGTTTGGCACATGTTGACGGTGGCGTTCCAAATATGCGTATCTCTGTTCCTGAATTGAACGAGTATTACATCGGTCAGCTTATCTATTTCTTCGAGAAGGCGTGCGGTATCAGCGGTAATATCCTCGGTGTAAACGCATTCAACCAGCCAGGTGTTGAGGCTTACAAGAAGAACATGTTCGCATTGCTTGACAAGCCAGGATATGAGGCTGACAGCAAGGCAATTAAGGAAAGATTGGCAAACGAATGATTTAAGGCGTTCAGCCTGAACAGAGAATGCCGTTTTTTCTATAAAACAGTATTATGTACGGAAAAGAAATAAGGCAATACTTGGAAAAATACGGCTTTGAGACATTTGCGCCCAAAGCCGTTCTTTTTGACATGGATGGCGTTTTGTATAACAGCATGCCGAATCATGCAATAAGTTGGCATAAGTCAATGGCGAAGTTCGGACTGGATATTGCTCCTGAAGAGGCGTATCTTTATGAGGGCATGCGTGGTGTGGAGACGATTAAGTTACTGGCACGCAGTCAGTGGCACAAAGAACTCACTGATGAGGAGGCAACAAAGATGTATGCTGAGAAGTCGCTGTTATACAGTAAATGTCCTATTGCCAATAAGATAGAGGGCGTGCAGCAGTTGATGGAAAAGATAAAGGCGTCAGGTTTGAAAATCGTGGTCGTTACCGGTAGCGGTCAGAAAACCTTGTTAGACAAAATTGAACAAGACTTTAAAGGGTTGGTGCACAAAGATTTAATGATAACCAGCTTTGATGTGGTGCATGGGAAGCCCAATCCCGAGCCGTATATTTGCGGCATGAAAAAGGCGGGAATAGAACCGTGGGAGGGGGTAATCGTAGAGAATGCCCCTCTTGGCGTGCGAGCAGGAGTCGCCGCAAAAGTATTTACAATTGCTGTTAACACAGGACCGTTGCCAGACAAAACCCTTGCCGATGAAGGAGCCAGCTTGATATTCAGTAAAATGACCGACTTGCGGGACGAGTGGGAGAATTTCATGAAATGTTTTTCTATGAGATAATTTTGCCAAATAAATTGCCATGGAAAAACATACGATATGGAATTATGTTTAAACTATTAATTTGTGCCTGATACGAATAAGGGTATTAAAAGATGAGAAAGATATTGTTGAAAACAAGTCATGAACAATATAGTGTATAATTTGTGGCATGTTTGCAATATAAAAATAGATTGTTAATTGTAACATCAAGTAAATTAAGGTACTTTCATATTGGTTGTTCGCATTAATGTCAAACTATAAGAATACAAAATTATTCAAATGATTGATAATACATTAAAAGTCTTGTTGAAAAAGATAATTGATAATAGATTTAAGATTTTGTTATATGCTGTCATTCCCTTGATAGCTTTTATCTTGGGATTGTTAATACCATCTCCTTTTGTTAAGTACAATAAGGCTATAATTGGAGACTCGAGGATATATACATTATCTGATACTGTTAATATGATGTTTCCTAATGGAGATGTTTACGATGGTTCAATCATTGCCAGCAGCAAGAAACGACATGGTTTCGGAAGGCTTACAAGAATTGATAGCTCGATTTATGAGGGTAATTGGAAAGAGGACAAGTTACCATACGGGCAACGAACAACTTCCTCGTCTGTATATGTAGGAAGGTTCAATTCTGAATTGAATAATCATGGCTTTGGAATTGTAACATATTCATCGCAATTCATTGATGGAAAACGTAAACAAGGAGTAGCTGACAAAGACATTATTGCTGTTTATATTGGTAATTGGAATTGTAATATCAAACAAGGTATCGGCCGCTCTGTGAAGGTTGACGGTAGCATGGATTTTGGAAATTACTCAGATGGGGTGCTACAGGAAATTGAAGGGGCCAACTATCGGATAGGTGGTTGTGTATATGGTATTGATGTATCTCATTACCAGCCTGATATCGACTGGGATAATCTTGCCCTCTATTGTGATAAGGATGGACGTGTTTATAGTGGTACTCCCAAAGAGAAGAAATACATGCAACCGGTATTTTTCGCATATATCAAAGCGACAGAAGGTTCTATGGTTCAGGATAATACTTATAGTATCAGGAATGTTGAGGCTGAGAGGCATGGAATTGTAAAAGGTGCATATCATTTTTTTCATTTGACAAGTAGTGTGGAGGAGCAAGTTAGAAATTTCATTGAAACAGTTAATTGGAAAGATGGTGATATGCCACCAGCCTTGGATGTTGAAATAGAATCGGAAATCAAAGAGTACGGGAAAGAAAAATTTGTAGAGATGACCCTATCGTGGTTGGAAAAAGTGGAAGAAAATATGCATGTCCGTCCTATAATATACACTCGTGAAAGTATTAGGAATAATTATCTTAATGATGAAAGATTTAAAAAATATGATTTTTGGATAGCCAGTTATAAAGAGACTGACCCTGACAATTTTGATTGGCATTTTTGGCAACTTACTGAAAAGGGTGTTATGAATGGGTATAAGGATGGAAGAATCGATATTAATCTTTTCAAGGGCGATTATTTAGCATTTAAAAAATATTTAAAAATATAATAATACTGTTTAAAACAGGTTACTTTTGATATAATATTATCATTATTACTAATGATAACATTGAATAATTGAATTAGAAATTCGTGATGAATAGATTGACTATATCAGTCATCAGTATATTGATAATGCTTGCCTCTATTACTGTACAGGCACAGACAAAGCGTGCGCTTATCATTGGACTTGGGCAGCAAGAAGATCCTGACTGGAACAAGATAAACGGAGACAAAGACATACCGTATGTGGAGGAAATACTGAATGGCGCAGGTTTTAAGTCGATAACCAAATTGGTAAATAAGCAGGCGACGAAGGATAGCATAGCGTCGGCATTCGAGCAACTTGTGGCTTCATGCAACACAGGAGACATAGTGTATGTACACTATTCAGGACATGGACAGCAGATGACAGATTTAGACAATGATGAGGCGGACGGACTTGATGAGTGTTGGATACCATACGATGCCTACCGCAAGGCATGCGACAAGGACAATGGAGAGAAACATCTCACAGATGATGAGGTTAACAAATATCTTAATGCTGTCCGTGATAAGGTTGGAGACAGTGGAAAGATTTTGGTTGTAGTTGATGCATGTCACAGTGGAGACAGTACACGAGGCTTTGGAGATGAAGACGTGGTGCGTGGAGTGGAAGATATATTTGAGGTAATCAAGGCATTCCTAAATATAAATACGGATAGCGAAAAAGAGAAAGTTATAAATCCGAAAGCAGTACCAAATGCAGAGCGTTGGATAACTATCAGTGCCTGTCAGAGCAACCAAATGAATTCAGAGATGAAAAATCCAGTTGTGGGGAAGTTGACTTACGCTTTGTACACGGAGATAAAAGAAAATCCAACAGGCAGCAATGAGGAGTTTTTCAATCGTTTAAAAGCTTTCATAAACAAAAACTCAACTAACAATATTCAACGGCCTGTACTTTCAGGAGAGATAAAAAGATATAACATAACGGATATACTACGATAATGGCAAAGATAGTGAGAATGAGCACACCCGTGCAAAAAAAGGAGGCTAAGCTTATTGCCGGGATGTACTCCAAATCTAAAAAAGAACAGCAGGAGCTCTATTCATATTGTTCTGAATATTTCTATGCGAATTACAGAGGAGTGTTTTTTGCTAACGATGAGGATGCGGCAGAGATTTTCCAGAATACTTTCATTACATTTTGGGAGAATATCGAGAAACGCAAGATATATGAAGAGGATGGAATAGTGCTGGGTAAGGATGGAAATCCGTTAAGCGGAAGCATCCTGACATATTTCATGGGAATAGCCCGCATAAAGTATTTGGAGTGGTCGCGCGAGCATCCGTCATATTCTGACCCTGACACAGAAATGGGACAAAAGATCAAGGAGGAAGGCTTTGATGTTCAGCAATATATAAACATGCTTTACGATTCGAGTGACAATGTGATGCTGGAGATTATTGCCGACATTATATCCCACATGTCTCCACGCTGCAATGAAATTCTAACGAAATTCTATTACGATCAGAAGGATTTGGACAGTATCATGCTTGAGATTCCTTCAATAGAATCCAAGGATGCCCTGAAGACCAAAAAGTATAAATGCTTAGAGGCTTTGCGGAAGACTGCCAAGGAAATTTACAATAAGTATTTGAACTCATAACACGACTGAGATATGGATAAGAACTTTCAAGACCGGATAGACAAATTTTTGCTTCATGGCGATGAGTTGTCGGAAGAAGAAAAGGTACAGTTCCTAAAAGAAGTGGAGGAAGACACAGAGAAAAAGGAACAGTATGAATTGACGAGGAATGTCAAGGCTGCTATTACCAGTCGTGTAGAGAAACTGAAGGCTATGGAGACGTTCCAACGTCAATATGAAAATGAACTTCTATTAGCTGATGAGAGTAAGGATGGGACATACGATTTATGTGCTATGCAAGAATCCGAAAGTCCTGATATAATAGAAAATGAAAAAAAGGCTACTTCCCCTGGCAGGAAGTGGTTGTGGATTACAGGCATTGCCGTAGTTGTGGTTGTCGGTATTTTCGCAATCGGTTCGTATTTTACATTATCCCGTCAATCCGCTCCAGGCAATATGCGCGGTGATGAGGAGATTTTTGATGGCACACCGGCGTTGGCGGCACCAGATACGATAAACAGTGATACTATATATGAAGATATGGATATAAAGGGAAAAGGTTCTGAATAATCAGCAATTTTTTAAAATGTAATTAATAGGCGCAATAGGTTAAAATGACTTATTGCGTTTATTTTTAACACTATGAACAGGTTACATTCTGGAAATTATCCACATTAATAATATCATTAAAAACATAAAACATGATACAAGATGAAATAGTAAATGAAATCAAGAAGAAATGCGGCAATGCCCAATTGTTGGCATCGATAGGATGGCATTTTGTTTACAACGGTCGTCATTATTTTTATATTTCAGACAAGAACGATGACACTATATTGCGTTTTTGTGTCCCTCACTTGATAAAAGCATCCGACTATGGCAGTGGACTGCTTACAGAGGCGATAAATGAAACCAATAGGAACATGAAGTTCATCAAGGTTGTGATTTTAAAATGCGGAAGCGTATCGATTGATTATGACCATAAATTAACATCAGATAAGACGGTAGGGGATATAGTGCCTTATATTATTAATTCATTAGATTTAGCTTCAAATTATTTTCTTGGTAAACTGGGAATAGTCAATGAATAATGTTAGATCAGAACCAACCTGAATTAAAAAATTATATAATCAAGAAAAGGATGGAGAATTAAAAAAGCCCCATCCTTTCTTCTTTAAATATTATGAGAAAATGCAATGTAAATTA
>JAJPYV010000043.1 GCA_021204735.1 Prevotella sp. | reverse complement strand
TGGGTTTTGGTTATAATTTCCATTAATAATACTTGGGGAACATTTTTTTAATCAATTTATTATAAAAAACGTCATAAAAATATTGAAAATCATAGCTATTTCGTGACGCAAGAGATTTTTAACATTCTTTTTGTGTTATCGGTAATGCGAAATCTATTATCTATTCTTTCGTTAACAATCCAAATTATCTTATCTGATGAATCTGTTATTATAATTTGACGTTTTTTTTCAAATAAGTTTCGTTTTCTATCTGTTAAATAGTCGCTGACAAGTTTTGTTCCTTTCATTCCGAAAGGAATAAAGCGGTCTCCCGATTTTAAGTTACGAATTGTAAGTGGAAAATTAACTTTCTCTAAGTCGGCACAAAGACAGTTGTTATCCTTGCAAATCTGCGTGTTTTGGTCGTAGTCAACAAATTCTACACGGAATTTCATCTTCTCATTATAAATATATAAGCCTTCTTCGGGGATAGTAATACTTTTTGGAACGGATTTGCTTAATGGTTCGATGATGATTTTCTCTCTGTCAATGAGAATTTGGTGTGATGAGGAAAGGAATACCCTGCCAGGCTCTGAATTTATAGCGTTGTTGATTTGTTCTATCTGTGATGGCGTGAGGCCAAATCCTTTAAATATATGGTATAGCAGGTTTTCAGGAGAAACAGATGCTTTCAGCGCATCTATTGAAATGTTGATGCTATCGTTTTCGCCTGTGTTCATCACTTGTTTCGCCTCATCATCAATTACAGAATTGAAGGCACGTGCGACCTCACCCACACGTTCCGCAGTTTTTGCGATACTTTCGTTGACGGAAGGGTTTATCTTTTGCATAAGAGGAATTATATCGAGTCTTATCTTGTTTCTTACCACATCATCCTCGAGGTTCGTACTGTCGGTTACGAAATTCTGTCCTATGGTCTTCAGTTCTTTCTCAATATCGTTTCGTGATACGCACAGCAAAGGGCGCACGATATGACCGTTTTTTGCATGTATGCCTGTTAGTCCTTGTATGCCTGTTCCCCTGATAAGATTCATAAGAACAGTTTCAACTGTGTCATTTTGATGATGTGCCACACAGACTGTTGCCGCTCCGATGTCGTCTTTCAATTGTTTGAAATATGAGTATCTTAGTTCTCTGGCTGCCATTTCGATACTTATTTTGTGCATTTTTGCAAAGGATATGGTATCGAAATGTGCAATATGCAATTTAATCCCGTTTTGCTCACAGAAATTGATGCAAAAACTCTCGTCACGGTCAGATTCATCTCCACGCAAGTGAAAATTACAATGGGCTGCCTCAATATCATAGCCCAACTGTTTTAGAGAAAGTGTCAGACATACACTGTCTGCACCTCCTGAAAGTGCCACGAGGTGTTTATCTTCCTTGCTTAATAGTTTGTGGAAAGCGATATAGTTGGAGATTTTTTTTAAGAATGACTTACTCAACATAAAGAACCAGTCCTTTGAGGTATTCTCCTTCTGGATGATAGATATTTATAGGATGGTCGGCAGACTGATGGAGTTGGTGAAGGATACTCACTTTTCTGCCGGTTAGGGCTGCCGCAGTGAACACAGCGTTACGGAAATTATCCTTTGTTACCACTTGACTGCAACTGAAAGTAAACAATATGCCGCCTTTTTTTATGCGTTCAAGAGCCTTGACGTTGAGGCGTGTGTAGCCTTTCAGTGCATTATGCAAAGCAGAACGGTGCTTTGCAAAGGCAGGAGGGTCTAATATAATAAGGTCATATTTATTTTCCGAAGAGTCTAAAAATTTGAACGCATCATCGCAAAAGGCTTGATGACGCTTATCGTTAGGGAAGTTTAACTCTACGTTTGCAATAGTCAATTCTATTGCTTTCGCACTGCTATCAACAGAGTGAACGACTTTTGCTCCTCCTCTCATGGCATAGAAAGAGAAACCACCCGTATAACAGAACATGTTGAGAACGGTTTTGTCTTTAGCATAACTCTCAAGCAGTTTTCTGTTATCTCTCTGGTCAACGAAAAACCCTGTCTTCTGACCTTTCAGCCAATCCACGTGAAATTTCAATCCGTTTTCCATTGCGATGTTGTCGTTGCTCCCACCATATAGAAACCCGTTTTCCTGTCCAAGGTCAGCCTTGAACGGCAGTGTTGTCTCACTTTTGTAGAATATGTTGCTGATACGGTCGCCCATCACCTCTATTAAAATACGTGCTATATCCTTGCGGCATACGTGCATGCCTACACTGTGAGCTTGCAACACGGCAGTTTTTCCATAGCAGTCAATTACCAATCCTGGTAGGTTGTCACCCTCGCCATGTACCAGTCGGAAGGTGTTGTTTTCAGGATTGTCAGCTATGCCTAAACGTTGTCGCATTGTAAGGGCTGACAGTAGTTGTGATTTCCAAAAAGAGTCGTCAATCGTTATGTCCTTAAACGAAAGTATTCTGACAGCGATGCTACCTATCTGGTAATGACCAATGGCTATGAAGTCGCCTTGACAGGTGATAACCCTAACGATGTCGCCCTCCACAATACCATCGTCAATATGACTTAATGCCCCAGAAAACACCCATGGATGAAAGCGTTTCAGACTGTCTTCCTTACCTTTTTTTAAATATACTTGTCTGTACATCTTGTTAATATCTTAGAACTATGAATTTAATTGGGAGTATTTTTCGTAGGTTGTCCTGCAGCAACTTCATAACCTTCGACTATTACAAGTTCGTAATCGCCTGTTACTTCCAATCGTTGTAACTCCTCATAAAGTTTGATGCACGCCCATGCATCTGTGGCGGCATACAGCTTTTGCTTTTCCGTCAATATGTCGTTCTCCCAATTGCTTAATCTTGCAGTCTTGCTTATCTTTTCCCGAAAAAAATTAGCATACAACTTCTGTAGGCTCAAATCCTTTACCCCAAGTTCACCTACATGTTTCTGAAGGTCAATGAAATTCCCATACTTGAAATCAGCTCTCTTTTTTAGAGACATAATATCATCACGTAACGATAATCCTATCTTCGGTACGGTAGTATCTTCCAAAAGTCTTATCAATCCTGTTGGCAACCCGATAAGGTTTAATCGGAAAAGAAAACATAAGTCGTGTGTGGATACCTGAAGCAGAGAAACCTTGTGGGTTTGTCCTCTTTTGAATGACGGACGCGTTTCAGTGTCAACGCCCAATATTTGTTGTGAAAGCAGATAATCCACGGCTTTATCCACTTCGTACAGCGTGCTTATTACAATAATGCGCCCTTTAAATAAAACTCTTGGCAATGCAGGGATTTCATTTTTGTTAAACTTATCATATATGATTTTCTTCATAAGTCGTGATTAACAGTTTGCAAAAATATAAAAAAAAGAGCACTTTTGTAACTTACTCTGATAATTTTCAATTACTTTTGCATAATTAAGTAACATCTCGGATGGCTAAGAAAAAGAAAAGTAGTAATAGTAGTAACTCAACCAAATCATTTAGCGAGGTAATAGGTTTCAGGAGTATCTTGCATAATGACATTATTAATTTTATAGTGGGGATAACACTAATCTCCCTTGCTATCTATGTGATTATAGCTTTCTGCTCATATTTTTCTACGGCTGCTGATGACCAGAGTCTCGTGCTTGACTTGCGTCCTGGAGAGATTTTCAACACAGATAAGGCTTTTCACAATAGTTGTAACGCCTTTGGTGCATTGGTATCCTATTTCTTTATAGCAAAATGTTTTGGCTTCTCAGCATTTTTTGTTCCGATTTTCATGGGGCTCGCCGGTCTCAGAATTATTAAAGCATACGATATCAACTTGCTTAAGAGTTTCCTTTGCATAGTAGTGGTGATGGTATGGCTGTCAATAGCATCCGCAAAAATACTTACCCCGATTATGGGTAGTTTGGTGTTTAATCCTGGAGGTAATCATGGACTGTTTTGTTGTCAGTGGATTGAGAACATAGTGGGTGTGCCTGGATTGATGATAATCCTTGTTCTTACTGCTCTGTTCTTTCTTACATACATCACCAAAGAGACTATCAATGTGGTAAGGAAAGTGCTTAATCCAGTCAAGGCAATATCCAGGAAAGTTAAGTTTATTGTTACCAACGATGTGGAGACAGAACAGAAAGTGGCGGCAGAAAGCCAACAGTCAGATGCTCAGTTGGTATTTGATAACCCATCTACCCAAAAGGTGGAGTTTCCCGATAATGAAGAACCTGTAGTTAAAGAAGATGAGCAAAAGGATGATGAGGAAGACAAAAAAGGAGATGACGTGCAGTTGGAAATTGTTGACTCCAAGCAAGAGGCTACAGCGAGTTCCGATGACGTGTCAGGCAGTACCGATTTGTCAGTTCCTATAAATCCGAAAGAGCCATGGACTAAATATAAATATCCTACGCTTGACTTGCTCAAGACATACGATAATGACGGTAAGCCGTACATAGACATGAAAGAGCAGACGGCGAATAAGAACCGCATTGTGGAGGTACTCAACAATTTCGGTGTGCAGATAAAGACTATTACCGCAACGGTTGGACCTACTATCACTCTCTACGAGATTACACCTGCAGAGGGTGTAAGAATTTCGAAGATAAGGAATTTGGAAGATGATATAGCACTCAGTCTTGCAGCTCTTGGTATACGTATTATAGCACCTATTCCAGGCAAGGGAACAATTGGTATTGAGGTACCTAATGCTAAGCAGAACATCGTTTCTATGGAAAGCATTCTCAACTCGAAACGTTTCCAGGAGACGACAATGGACTTGCCTATCGCTATTGGTAAGACTATTATGAATGAAGTGTTCATGGTCGATTTGGCGAAAATCCCACATTTGTTGGTGGCAGGTGCAACTGGACAGGGAAAGTCTGTCGGACTTAATGTGATTATCACATCATTGTTATATAAGAAACATCCTAACGAACTCAAGTTTGTGCTTATAGACCCGAAGAAGGTAGAGTTCAGTGTCTATGCTCCGATAGCCAACCATTTTATGGCGAAAGTACCAGATGACAACGAAGACTCGATAATAACTGATGTTACCAAGGTGGTGCGCACGCTTAACAGTCTTTGCAAACTCATGGATACTCGTTACGACTTGCTCAAGAAGGCAGGTGTGAGAAATATCAAGGAATATAATAAAAAGTATGTCAATCATCAGTTAAGGCTCACCGACGGTCATGAGTATATGCCATATATCGTAGTAGTAATAGATGAGTTCGGTGACCTTATCATGACAGCTGGCAAGGAGGTTGAGATGCCGATAGCACGTATTGCCCAACTTGCCCGTGCCGTGGGTATTCACATGATAATTGCCACACAACGCCCAACCACAACTATTATAACTGGTAATATCAAGGCAAACTTCCCTGGCAGGATGGCATTTAAGGTGAGTGCTATGATAGACTCCCGTACAATTCTCGACCGTCCTGGCGCCAACCAACTCATCGGTAGGGGAGATATGCTTTTCCTCAACGGCAATGAGCCAGTCAGAGTGCAGTGCGGCTTCGTGGACACCTCCGAGATAGAAACTATCAACACCTTTATTAGTGATCAACCAGGACCATTGAATCCAATGGATTTGCCAGAGCCAGCTACAGACGAGGGTGGCGACTTCGGTGGTGAGACATCAGATTTGGGAAGTCTTGACCCTTTGTTCGAGGAGGCTGCACGCAAGATAGTCCTCACACAGCAGGGCTCTACAAGTATGATACAACGACAGTTTTCTATTGGCTACAACCGTGCCGGAAGACTTATGGACCAGATGGAGAAGATGGGCATTGTCGGGGCAGCGCAAGGCAGCAAGCCTCGTGAGGTACTCATACAAGACGAGAACAGTCTGGAGACGTTCCTTTCAAAATTAAGAAAATAACAGATTTAAATAATAATATGATGAGAAGAATAATTTTAATTACTGTTGCCATGTTCATGGCTATTGGCATTTTTGCACAGGACGAGCAGCAGGCACGCACAATTCTTGACAAGACAGCGACAATTGTTGGTAATGCAGGTGGCGCAAGCGCAAGTTTCAGTATGACTACAAGTAAGGGAAGTACCTCTGGAACGATATCCATAAAAGGCAACAAGTTCAAGGCGCAGACAGTAACAGCCACGGTGTGGTATGACGGCACTACACAATGGACCTACATGAAGAACAGTAATGAGGTCAACGTAAGTACTCCTACCGAGGCTCAGCAACAGTCAATGAACCCTTATAAGTTTATTAACCTTTATAAGAGTGGTTTCAATCTAAGTATGAAAACTGTTACGGCAGGGTGGGAGATACACCTTACTGCAACTGACACTAAACGTACTATCAAGGAACTGTACGTAACTATCGACAAAAATTATCATCCCACAGAAATCAGGATGCTCAATAACAGCAATTGGACTACAATCAAGGTGTCTGACTTCAATACACAGAATTACAGTGATTCTGAATTCCAATTCAATTCAAAAGACTATCCACAAGCGGAAGTGATAGACCTTAGGTAAAGGAAAGCCCCTCCCTACCC
>JAJPYV010000120.1 GCA_021204735.1 Prevotella sp. | reverse complement strand
TGGTTGAACTATTGAAGTTACGATTGTATTTAGGGAATGAAATCACAGAGCAAATACTGTTGGAATACGACCATAACATTTACAGGCATACTCAGGAAATAAACAAAAACCGTGATAAGGAGATAAAGTGGAAATATTTCCAGTATCTCTCCCTGCTTTTCACAGAGATTTATTTAGATAAGTATTTTACGAACAAGGAAAAACTATTGGAGGATATCCATAACTATCACACATTTGTCTTTAATAACGACCCACTCACCAACCATGAAATACCCGAATTTACAGAGGATGATTTGAACAAGTTAGCTTTTTGGAGTGCGACAGGCTCTGGCAAAACGTTGCTGATGCACGTAAATATCCTGCAGTTTCAGCACTATTCTTCACGTGCGAGCAAGAAGTTGAACAGAACAATCCTCATCACGCCTAACGAGGGTCTCACAAACCAGCATATCGAGGAGTTCCAGCTAAGCAACATCGATGCTCATCAGTTCAACAAGTCGCAGGCTTCAGGACTGTTCGGCAATATGGGCATTGACATAATTGAAATTACCAAACTCGCTGACACTGATGGCGACAAAACGGTGGCTGTGGAGTCGTTTGAGGGCAACAACCTCGTGTTGGTTGACGAGGGGCATCGCGGTTCTTCTGGCGACAAATGGAAAAACTACCGTGACCAATTGAGTACCGATGGTTTCGCTTTTGAATATTCCGCTACTTTCGGACAGGCCATCAACTCTGTAAATTCACAGAGCAAGAGAAAGGAGATGTTGGAGGAATATGCTAAAGCCACGCTTTTTGATTACTCATACAGTTATTTCTATAATGATGGCTATGGCAAGGACTATCAGATTTTGAATATGGCAAATATGTGGGATGACAATCAACTGCATACTTATCTCACTGCGTGCCTGCTTAATTATTATGAGCAACTGCGACTGTACATCGACACAGGTGCTGAACTGCATAAATTCAATATCGAGCGGCCTCTTGCCATCTTCGTGGGCAGTTCCGTAACCGCCACAGATGCTTCTAACAATAGAGAGAACAGTGATGTTATTACTATTCTGAAATTTTTCCAGAAATTTATAAAGGAATCTTCTGAATCCATACGAAATGTTAAAAACCTGCTTAGTGGTACTGACGGATTGGTAAACAAGAACAATAATCCGATTTTTACCCGCTCATTCAAATACTTGCGCAGCTATAAATTTAAAGATATTTCCCTTGAACAGATATATGATGATTTGCTGAATACAGTGTTTCATTGCTCAATATCCGGTGCTATCCTGCACCTTGACAACCTTCGTGGACTTGATGGTGAGATAGGCATGCGTATTGGTAACGGCGAATATTTCGGTGTTATCAATGTAGGTGATTCTGCAAAACTTACCTCTATGTGTGCGGCAGAGGGCATCAGTGCCATGTCAAAGGACTACACCGACAAATCGCTGTTTGAGTCTATCAATCGTCAAGACAGCAACATCAATATTCTTATAGGTTCAAAGAAATTCACTGAAGGCTGGTCATCGTGGCGTGTCTCCACAATGGGATTGATGAATGTTGGTCGCTCCGAAGGCAGTCAGATTATTCAGTTGTTCGGTCGTGGCGTGCGTCTTAAAGGCTATAAGATGTCGCTAAAACGGTCATCGGCATTGGACACTTCCTTGCAGCCGACATCAAAGCCGAAATATCTGCAAACCTTGGAGACGCTAAATATATTCGGTGTAAGAGCCAATTATATGGATGAATTCAAGAGTATTCTTGAGGACATGGGACTACCCTCCAACGACAACGATTACGAGGAGATAATCCTGCCTATTCTTCCTGTGGTTGACTTGGGCAAGACAAAATTGAAATGCTTGAAAGTGAAAGATGGTCTTGATTTCAAGAAAGAGGTTACAGTTGACATAAAAGAGGACATGCTTAATAGAACTCAGCCAGTCTCTTTGGACGTATATGCTAAAATACAGGCAATGGGCTCTCTGAAAGGCTTGGACGACGCTGGGGCTACGGTAAACACGGCAAAATTCACGGAGAAGCACCTTTCGTTTATCAACTGGAACAAGGTGTATTTTGACCTTATTGACTTCAAGAACGACAGGGCTTGGTTTAATATGAATATTTCTGCGAAGGAATTGAAGAAGATAATTTGTAATTCATGCTCGTGGTATGAGCTTGCCATTCCTGCCCATGCTATGGAGTTTACCAATTATAAAAAATGTGTTGACCTGTGGCAGAGTATCGTAACAATACTGCTGAAAGCATATACAGAAAAGGTGTATAACAACAGACGGAGCAAATGGATGTGCGAACACGTGGAAATTGATTATATTGATTACTCGAATCCGAATTTTGAGGAGGAATATCAGATACTAATTCACAAGAACCTGTCAGCTTTCCGTGATAATCTGCTGCGGCTCAAGGATGAACTTAACGACAAAAAATTTCGTGAGTCTATGCAGATTGGATCTGGTCATAACTTTGATGCGCTCTATATTTTAGGTCATCTATATCAGCCGCTAATGTATATCAATCGCAGAGATACAACGTTTATCGAGAATAACGAAAGTTTGGTTAAGATTTGTCCTGTTCCGTTGAATGAGGGAGAAATGGAATTTTTGAGGGATATTGATAACTTTATAAGGTCAGATAAAGGGAAAGAGTTTATGAAATGTAAGGAACTTTATTTGCTGAGAAACAAGAGCAAGCAAGGTATCGGCTTCTTTGATGCTTCGGGGTTTTATCCTGATTTTATACTGTGGTTTATTGCCTACAAACAGCAATATGTCGCTTTCGTGGATCCGAAAGGTATAACGCATTTGAAGCAATTCTCTGACAGCAAAATTGAACTTTATAAAAATATAAAAGATATTGAGAAATCTCTTGATGATGAGGATATTTTCCTCAATAGTTATATCATTTCCAATACCCCATTACGGGATGTCAGGCATTGGACTGAATTTAAGAACAATCCTCTTACGGATAATGAAATTCTTGACATATTCAGTGAGCATCATGTCTATTTCCAACGAGAACGTAAAGATGTCTATATTCCCACAATGCTACATTCAATGCTTGAAAATTAAGATGCATTTTTATTTTTCCATTGGATTACCACAATTTGCTCCATACCGAAATCTTCACTCTTAACTTGCGATGATAGGTGCATCTCTCTTAGCACAGATTGCAGAAAACATAGCACAAATTACTGAAAATATAATTTTAATGGGAGGGGTAAAACCGAAATATTCAATTTTTTTGTAGTTTTGTAAACTAAAAATTCAGATTTATCAATTATTAATATTAAAACTAATCACAAAATGAAAAGGCTATTTTTGAAAGGATGTTTACTATTCCTCTTGTCATTCGTTGCCTGCCTTGCCTGGGCAGACAACACTGTGGCTAAATGGGATTTCCAAAACAACATCCCTGAAGGCATTCAAAGTGCAGCAACCTTCTATGAAGGCTCTACAGGCTACATTGACTCTGACGTGGATGGTGTCCAGTTGTATATCGACTGCACCAATAACGGAAAATTTGTGAACAACGGTAACAACGTTCAATGTAATGAGAACACTATAATTCAGGTTCCTATAAAGGAAAAGGGTGATATTATTACAATTACACGTTATCCTGACTGGTTTGAGTGCACTATCGGTGGCGTACAGGCTGAATTTGTTGATAACGTAGCTACATATACTGCAAGCAAGGATGATGCTAATCAAGGCTACGCCGAAATTATCTCACAAGGATCTTACATTTACGCTATTCAGGTTGAGTTCGTTCCTGAGGCAAGTGCAACGGTAAACTCAGATGTTACAGCAACATGGCCATTTGACGAGGGAACAGAGGGACAGACTGCAACATACAGCCCTGATAACATGAGCAGTTATTTCAAGACAAGCTATGTATCATTAGGAAGCGAAATTTATATCCTTAGAGCTAAAGAGGTCAACAGTATAATGTACACTGAGATACAACCTACAGTTCAGGCATCTGGTGCAGACGATGCTACAAATGGCATTGACTTTACAATTGTTCCGAAAACTGGTCTGACATTCACACCGACAAACGTTTCATTTGACGCAGAGCGTGATGGTACTGATGGTGGTATGCTGGATATTGCTTGGAAAGATTCTGAAGGCAATATAACCACTTTGGATACAGGTCAAACTCCAAACCGTAACAACAACACTGAAACATCTCACTATTCATACGATATTACAGATGCAGCTGGTTCAACAGGAGCTTGCAGTTTACATCTAAACCTCTACAGTTTAGGAGACAGCAAACAAGTTGGTTTGGCTAATATCGTGATAACTGGTAAGTTGGAGGGTACTTTGGAAGATGTTGATGAATACACCCTTACATTGAGCGTATTACCAGAGGACGCAGGTACCGTTAAGAACACACCTAACGGAACTATCTTCGATGATGGTGATGAAGTAACTCTTTCACAGACACGTAACTTCGGATATAAGTTTGTTAACTGGACAGACGAGGAAGGAAATGAAATATCTTCTGACGAGTCATGTGTTATTACAATGGACAAAGACCAGACTATCATTGCTAACTACACAACTATCCCAACATACGCTCTCACAATAGAGATGGATGAATCAGGTGCTCAAGACTATATGATTTCACTTGAGCCAGAGGCTACCGTCATTGACGACAAGAATATGTATGAGGAGGGAACTACAGTTACTTTGACCGCATCTTCCAACAAGATCTTGACATTCGCAAATTGGAGCAATGGTGAGACATCGGCCTCAACTTCAGTAACAATGGATCAAGACCAAACTATTGGCGCAAACTATTCAGCAATAGACTTCATAGCAGGTTGGGACTTCTACAAGTCAGGTAATAGCGGACGTGTAGCTGACTTCTATGCAGAAGACAACGATGCAGACGCACTCGTTTTGCGTACTGATGATGGCACAACAACAAGTTGGCTTGACAAGAGCGAAGAAAGTGCAGGCGGCTATGAAGGCAAGCCAGCAGCTGTTAACTGGAGAACAACAGGATTAGGAGACTATTATTGGCAGACTAAGGTAAATGCAGCCGCATTCACCGACATAAAGGTTTCCTCTTCTATGCTCCTTAACTACAACTCTTATACTGTATATAATGTACAATATTCTCTCGATGAGGAAACATGGGAAACCATCGGTACAGTGGAGATTACAGGAACGAAAGCCTGGACGGACAGTGAATTTGATGTTCCAGAAGATGCAAACAATGCTTCAGAATTGTCTATCCGTTGGTATCCTGATAGGGAATCCGATATTCTTGGAACTACTTCTGACAACGACGGTATTGCAATTGCCGAAATCTATATAACCGGTACAGAGCAACTCGTTGACGATGGTACAGCTCCTGAATTGGTATCATCAGTTCCAGAGGAAGGTGCAACAACAGCATCTGCAAACGGTAAGATAGTTCTTACATTCGACGAGAAAGTAAAGGTAACAAGCGATGATGTTACAGCAACCCTTGGCGATATGGAGCTTACTCCTACTGTTTCCGGTAAGACTGTGATGTTCACTTATAAGGGTCTGGAATATGCAACTGATTACACATTCACATTGCCAGGCAACAGCATTTCTGACCTTACTGACAACGCTATAGAAGACGATATCGTAATCAACTTCACAACAAAGACGAAGCCGACTGTTACGAAGAAACTGTACGACTTCATCGTTCCTGATGATGGTACAATAACAGAGGCATTCACAGCTGCTGCTGCACGTGAAGACAACTCAGTTCGTTACCGTATCTTCGTTAAACAAGGTGATTATGTAATACCAGCTTCCGAAACTGCTACAATAACAGGCTCTGACGGTATAGCTTATCCAAGTCCTATAACAAACATCAGTTCTCCTAACTTATCAATCATCGGTGAGGAAAGAGATTTAACTTCCATAGTAAATACCGTACCTGATAATTTAAATACAGGCTCCAACCCGATTGAAGGCTTGAACAATTGCGAGACATTCAACTTATCAAGCAATGCTACAAATACTTACTTCCAGGACATCACGATTAAGAACGGTCTCTTGGATGCATCAGGTCGTGGCGCAGCTCTGCAAGACCAGTCGAACAGAACTATCTGCATGAACGTATGTCTCTATGGTTATCAGGATACTTACCTGTCAAACAACAGTTCTGGTAAATTCTACTTCGAAGGTGGTAAGTTGCGTGGACGTACAGACTTCCTCTGCGGTAAGGGTGATGTATTCTATAATGCCGTTGACCTCGTAATGTGCACTTCTGGTGGTTATATAGCAGTTCCTTCACAACCAAAGAAGTATGGTTATATCTTCAGAGATTGTACTATCAGTGATGAGGGCAGCACTAACGGCTATACTCTCGGTCGTCCTTGGGGCTCAGGTACTCCTATTGCTCTCTATATCAACACTACGATGAATGTCATTCCTTCAGCTGATGGTTGGAGTGAGATGAGCGGTGGCTGGCCGGCACGCTTCGCAGAGTACAACTCAATGACTTCAACGGGAACAGTTATCGACCTTAGCGGTCGTAAGACAACGTTTGGTGATGGTTATTACAACGACCCAATCCTCACAGCTGAGGAGGCTGAACTGTACACTATTGAAACAGTTTTGGGAGACGAAGATGACTGGGATCCTACAGATGCAACAGAGCAGGCATCAGCTCCTACAAATGTTACAATCGCTGGCAACGAACTTGCATGGGACAACAGTGATTATGTTCTCTGCTGGGCTATCTGCAAGGACGATGTTGTAGTTGACTTCACAATTGATAACAGCTACATTGTTGACGATACAAGTGCAACATATTCAGTACGTGCAGCCAACGAAATGGGTGGTCTTGGTGAGGCTACTGTAGCTGAAATAGCTACAGGTATCAAGGAGATTGATGATGTTGCTAACGGTGATATCCTCCGCACTTCTTATTACAACCTCCAAGGCGCACGCGTAAGCAGCACTTACAAGGGTGTAGTAATCAAAGTTAATACGATGAGCGATGGCAAGCAAATTGCTACTAAGATTATCAAATAACGAATCAATGTCTTAGTAGATTTATATAGTACGATTTGTTTCTATGAATCCTTTCCTGCTGCAAAGTGGGAAAGGATTTTTTCAAATAAGAGCCCCACCCTAACCTCCCCCCCCATAGGGAGGGAATTCAAGATTGCTTGAGGAAAATGAAAAATGAAGAATGAAGAATGAAAATTTTTTGTTAACTTTGTAGGGGAAAACATAGCTTATGATTGAGATATTGGATATGCCCACCATTTCCGACTTCAACAAATGGAAGGGAGTAGAAACTTTACATCCGTTAGTCAGTGTATTCGATTTGGAAAAATCCGACTACCCTGTTGACAATTGGCGTATGCGTACTGGGTTCTATTTCATATCTCTCACAATGATTGACGGTGGAACAATGCTTTATGGAAACCAAACTTACAATTTTGGTGTAGGGACAATGAATTTCGTTGCTCCAGGCGAAATATTCGAAATACACAAACGAGAAAAGTTAAAGCCCATAGGAAGAGCATTGGCGTTTCATCCAGACATATTGATTGGAACACCATTAGCAAAAAAAATTAAACAATATCGTTTCTTTGAATACGAAATAAACGAAGCATTGATCTTGAAAGAAGAAGAACGGACATTTATTCTCGAAATACTACAACACATCAAATATGAAATAACACACACCATCGACAAATATACACAAACTCTTATAACTGAAAATATTGGCATTCTTTTAGATTACTGCGTTCGCTTTTACGAACGTCAATACGCTACACGACATAAGACTAATACACATATAGTAGCAAACTTCTACTATTTGTTGGACAAATGGTTCTATTCTCTCCCTTTACAAAGGGATGGCTTGCCGACTGTAAATTATTTTGCCGACAAATTGCACCTGTCTCCAAATTATTTCGGTGACTTGATAAAAAAAGAGACGGGAAGTACTGCACAGGTAATCATTCAATCAAAAATGATTGACGTAGCAAAAGAAATGATTGCTAATGAAAATAAGACTATAAACGAAATAGCATTTGAACTTGGTTTTCAATACCCCCACTATTTCAGTAGAATGTTCAAAAAACATACAGGAATGTCGCCAAGCAAGTTTAGAGAAATGCGCTTTGCGCAAAATAAAAAATAAGAAAGAACCGGAAACTAACACGAAAGCTAAAAACACAAATTGCGGTAAATAGAGCACAAATTACCTATTTACAAAAACCTATATGTTATTACTATTATTTTTCAGTAACTTTGTAGAATGAAATAATACTTAATAACAACATATCAAAACAAACTCTATGAAGCGTATATTAATCACATTTACATTGTCGTTCATGGCAATGTTTGTCATGGCACAAGACTTGGACAAATATCCTTGGCTTGACACGTCATTAAGTTTTTATGAGAGAGCTCAACTGCTCTGTAAGGAATTAACTCTCCGTGAGAAAGTTGACCAATTGGGAAACAACGTCAGTGAGGATATAAAGCGTGACGGTGTTACTATTCTGCCATCTTACCAGTATTGGAATGAGGCATTGCACGGCGTAGCACGTTCAGGTGCTGCCACAAGTTTTCCAGAGTCAAAAGGAATGTCTGCTACATGGAACCCAGAACTAATATATGAGTGTGCAACCGCCATCTCTGATGAGGCACGTATATACCACATCAACTCAGGCAAGGGATTGAACTATTGGGCACCGACAATCAACATGGCACGTGACCCACGCTGGGGACGTGAGGAAGAAAACTACGGTGAAGATCCATTCCTTACGGGAACTCTTGCAGTACAGTTTGTAAAAGGTTTTCAGGGTGAGATTAACGAGACTACACCTTATTATAAATTGGTGGCTTGTGCAAAACACTTCGCTGCCAACAACTATGAGCAGGGCAGACAGTCGTCTACATCATACGTTTCAGAGAAGAATATGCGTGAGTACTATCTCCCGGCATTCGAGATGTGCGTGCGCCAGGCTGACGTGAAAAGCGTAATGGCTGCATACAATGCATTCTCTAATGATGATGATGAGAAAGATGCTAACAACATGGGCAAGTATAGCAGCAATAAAGTTCATGGTGGTCTGCCATGTGCCGGCAACAAAATGCTGCTCACTGATATCCTCCGTCACGACTGGGGCTTCAGTGGCTATGTAACATCCGACTGTGCCGGACTTAGTTGCATACACCGTGCGACAAAGCACCTGTATTTCGGAGACTACACCACTGGGACTATCGATGATGGTGTATCATTCAGTTCTATACATGATCCATACCAAAATTCTACTGAAAAAGAACAGATAATGGAGGCCCGCTCAACTTCCCTTGCTATCAAGGCTGGTTGCGACACCAACTGTGAGTACAGCAGTCGCTCATCTGTAATGCAGAGGGCTGGTATTCATGCCACAGACCCTGATTATCAGGCAACAGAGACGGCATGCCCTAACGGACAGACTTACATTGACCTGACAGAAGCTGACGTTGATACCGCAGTAGTAAGGGTGCTCGCAACCCGTTTCGCTTTGGGTGAGTTTGACAACTACGTATATCCTGTCAACAACACTCTTGAGAGTGAGGCAAACCAGGCATTGGCTCTCAAAGCTGCACAACAGAGTATAACACTTATGAAGAACGATGCTCCTGAAGGCAGCGACAGTCCGCTTCTTCCTCTCTCTGCTGACAAGAAAATTGCTCTCGTTGGTACTTACGCTGATGCCATAATGCTCGGTGATTACAGTGGTACTCCTACTTATACCACCACCCCTTACGAGGCATTCAGCACGAAAATGAACTTTGAACTTGAGACTCACCGCACGGGCGAGATTTCTGCCGTTCCGTTTGATGAGGCTGTAGTGTCAAAGCGTGGTGCAGCGAAAAACGACCAGGGTAACGGAAATCTCGAGAATACAGCACCTGGCGATATCTTCCTGTATAAGGATGTTGACTTCGGTGAGCATGGCTGTACGCAATTTGAAATGTCTTGTGGATCTAAAGATACTGGTTTAGGAACAATAAGTTTCATTCTTGATGACAAGGACAATGAGCCTTTCCTCAGTCTGGATAACGTAAATACGGGAGGATGGACAACTTGGACAATTATCACAGCAGAAATTGACCCTGAAATAGTTTGTGGCGTACATGACTTATATGTGGAATTCTCAGGCTCTAATTCGTATGTAGGCAACTATCTGTATTACCACTTCACAAATCCTGACTATCCACAGATACCTAATGTGGAGACACAGGGACCTCTCTATGTTTGCACAACGACATCAGCAGTAAACGATGTGGCTGATGACGCTATGATAGAGCGTGCTGTAGCAGTAGCTGAAAAGGCTGATGTTGTTGTATTCCTCGGCGGTACTGACTACAGCAAACCTGATGACCACGCTACTGGTACGGAAGGTGCTGACCGTTGGATCCTCAAACTCCCTGGCAACCAGGAGGAGGTTTTGCAGGCAATGTATGAGGTGAACAAGAACATCGTTCTCGTGCTCGTAAGCGGCTCATCACTTGACATCACATGGGAGAAGGAGAATATCCCGGCTATTATGGAGGCTTGGTACGGCGGTCAGGCTCAGGGTCAGGCTATCAGCGATGCCCTATTTGGGGACATCAACCCATCTGGAAAACTCACCTCAACATGGTACAACAACATCGAGGAGCTTCCTTCGGAGACTACTACCGCAGCCAACTATACAAAATTAGGGAATAAAGGCTTGTTGGAATACAACATCGACAAATGGGGCTATACATATATGTATTACGGCAAAGGTGAATATAACCCGTGCCAGGCTGACAAACCTATGTATCCATTCGGTTATGGTATTTCCTACACTACATACGACTACTCTGACATGAACCTCAGTTCAAGCACGATTAATCCTGAACAAACGATAAATGTTACGGCAAACATAACAAACACTGGCAGTGTTGACGGTGCTGAAATCGTTCAGTTGTATGCTAACTTCAACGGCAACATCAACTATGGTGACAACGGTAACATGCGCCACAAGTTGGTCGGCTTCTCACGTGTTGAACTTGCTGCCGGTGAGACAAAGACAATAACTATTCCTGTAAGCTATGAGCAACTTGCTTACTATACAGAGACTGACCATAATTTCCAGGTCGGCAACGGTACCGTAACTCTTGAACTCGCTGCTTCAAGTGAGGACATCCGTCTTACGAAAGACCTCAATACTGTCGAGGGTGTAGCAAAAGAGACTTACCTCTCAGACGGCTCTACTTTCATTGAGAGCGTACCTACAAGTAAACAATTATTGAAGACCGACCACGTTTACACCGTAATGGGTGCATACGTTTGTCCTGCAAAGGATTACGACAAATTACCTGCAGGAATATATGTAGTCAACGGATATAAGTATATTAAGAAAAACTAACGGCTGGAGCCGAATTAAGAATTAAGAATTAAGAATTTTCCGATTAATCGAATACAGAGCCGAACTTGTTCGAGCTATGTTGAGCGTGAGGAAAATCAGCGAAAGCTAATTCGATATTGCTTGAGGGGAAGTGAAAATGAAAAATGAAAAATGAAGAATGAAAAATTCTTTGTGGGTGTAATCCATTGCGACATACGCTTTTAACACTTACAATTAACGTAGCATTGGTTTAAACAGATTCGCAAAACCCTGTTGTGAAACAGAATAAACAAGATTAGTTAAACAAATAATCAGAAGACATCCTCTCGTTGATGAAAGGATGTCTCTTTTTCTATATGGGGTTTAATAAAAACCCAAACCCTTACCTGAAAGTATTCTAAATCTAATTAAACGGATTGAATCTCATTACTCCTTGTTCGTTACAATATTAAACTCACTTGAATTTGAGACTAATGTGCCATTACCCTGCACGGCATAAATTCTGAAAGTTACAGTGCCGTCTTTCAATTTACTGCCCGCCTTGACCATTGCCGTGTAACGCACGCCCTGGTCAGCTTCAATCTGTTCTATATGGATACTGCTCGAAATAGAAATCTGCTTGTTTCCTGTAGTCTCCTCAACAACTGGCTGTACGTCATATATAGTTTCAGAACCGGTATTATAGACTTCAAAAATCACTTTTGCCAACTCATCTGGACTTAATGAAAAGTCTTGGTTGTCATCAACAAAACGGGCATTCCTTATCTCAACAGGGATTTCTGTCAGTTCTTCAGATCCGATATTCTCGTATGTTGAAGGATGCTCAACATCAATAGGATTCGATGCTGTGTAGTTCCCTGTGTATTCAGAACCATTAAAGTCATAAAGAGTATCATCTCCCCTACCCTGTGCGTCGTAACCGCTCTCATCTTGTGTTTGCCGTACATTAACACCACGTGTCCTATAGCGTGCGGCTGCTTGTGCCGCCTGCGCATTCTCCTCCTGTACCTTGTCAGCTTGAGAACCTATCGCAGCTCCTACAATAGCACCACTCGCCATTCCAACAAGAGTCCCGACATCACTACCACGAGGACCATTCGTGATACCTCCTATAGCAGATCCCAAAACAGCACCGATACCAGAACCCATGTATGCACCAGCACCAGTGTACGTACCGCAACTTGTTGCCAAAAAAGCGGCACACAACAATAAAATAACATTCTTATTCATAACATTCCTCCTATAATTCATTTGCCTTAGTAAACGTTATGCAAAAATAGAAATTTTAAGGCATATATGTAATAGAAAACTCCTAAAAAATATCGGGAAAACCCTAATAAAATTATGAATGAAGAATGTTTCGAGTAAGCGAAGACAGAGCCAAGCTCGCTTGAGCTATGTTGAGCGAGAGAAACATCAACGAAGTTAATTAAGAATTCGATATTGCTTGAGAAATAATTAAAAATTAGTTGTGGTCAAGACATAAAAAAAGGAGTACCGCTGTACTCCAACCTTGTTAACCTTAAATCTAATACTATGAAAAACACATTGCAAAGATAATGGGTTTTATAGCATTCCGCAATACTTTTTGCCCTTAAAGTGCTACATAGCAGTATTTTATTGATATAAATCAATTAAAATGCATGTTTATTCACTATTTTCCCGTTATCGTTAACAATTTTATTGAGTAGGAACGTCGCATTTTGATTGCGTGCCACACCACGGGTTATCTTGTAAGTATAGATAATATCGTTGCCAAGTTCTATCTCAAAGCACCAATTATGAAAACGGTCGGGCATCTCGTCTTCCATCTTCGATAATTCAAGGTCGTGTGTGGCTATTACCCCGGTAACAGGAAAACGTGAAATTTCTCGTAAGAACAGTCGGGAACCATTAAGTTTGTCAAGGGAATTAGTTCCCTTAAGTATCTCGTCAAGGATTATCAATGTCCGGTCTGATTGTTTGCAACTATCCAACAAACAACGTAACCGAAGAAGTTCAGCATTGAAATATGATATACCACGACTTAAATCATCGGTAGTCCTCATACTTGTAAACAAGTTGAACACAGACACTTTCAAACTGTCCGCAAAAACAGGCATACCATTCATGGCAAGAATATAATTTATTCCAAGTGAACGCAGAAACGTACTCTTTCCTGCCATGTTGGCACCAGTTACAATGTAGTAATTACAGTCGCACAATGTAAAATCATTGCGCACTGCTTTCACGCCAAGAAACGGATGATAGAGCCCTTTAGCATCAAATACCACCTTTTCATCATCATCAGTAACCTCAGCTTCTGTCGCCAATGGTTCGTTATAGCGGAATGTCGCCATAGACACTAATGCATCAATACGACTAACGCAATCCGTCCACAGGGTGATACTGTTAAGATAACTGCCTTGCCAGCGCAGAAAGCGGCGCACGAGAAAGAAGTCACTAAGTGTCAAAATGTTCAGAATTATCAGACCAAGAATGTTACTTCTACTGTCAAGGCGTTCCAGAATATCAGACAATCTGACGAACGATGCTAAAGCATTGTCGTTATCCCCCAATAAATTGCGCCTAATCTCCATCAGCTCCTCGCACTTGAAATCTGCCTTGTCAATGCAGCGGACAAGACCAATGTATAGATTAAGTTGGGTATGCAACCTACCCACTGCACGACTGATGTCTCGCAATTGGCGTGACATCACAGAAAGGACGAGGAACAACAAAATAATAGCCCATACCACTGGTACACCTGATGGCAATGATGTGAACAACGAAAGCAATACCGTGATGTAAAATCCGGCAAGCAATATATATGCGACAACCAACGACAAAGGGTGCATGGCAAACGGGGCTATGCGCATGGCATTAACTTCCTTTATCACATCAAGAATGCCTGAGGTATCTATATTCTCATCTTTATTACTTCCATCAGGTGCAAGGCATTGCCCTGTGGCAAGAAAACCGTTGCGCCATTCTTCCATTTCAGCAAGTTCGTCTACAGCCTCTCGTCTGCGTCTAATCTCGTCCTTATTAGTCAGAAGGTTACAGAGACAATGCGCTAACCGAGTCTTTCCTCCTGTTGTTACTGTACGGCAAATGCGATTGAACAATGAGTCTCGCCCGAATATATCCATGTCAAATGTAAATGCATGTTCGGGGTCGATATACATATCACCACGGTTGAACACAGAAAAATCACCTTCATGATATTTCAATTCTTTTTCATATACAATGAGAAGTCTCTTTCTATTGTCTATCTCCTTACCATTCTTCACGTCAAATCTCCTGACAACAACATAAAGAATAAGAAAAAGAACAGTCAAAATCATTGCCATGCTCTCCCGCCACCACCCACAATAGAGGATAAAAGCAATGATTGCAAGACAGAAAGTAAGCAGTTCGAATGTAACGAACCATTTGTTTTTTCGTCTCAACAATGCTATATCTGAAGATAAACGCTGTACCTGCAGAGAGTAGAAATCTGTCAACTTGCTCATTCTGTATATCATCTGTTAAATGCAAAGGTAGGCATTTTTAATAATAATTTCAATATCTTCTCGTTATAAAAAAAACTTTTCCGTATGACGAGTAAAGAGACGTGTGATAAACCTTTGGTAAGCTTCATACTGACATGCTACAACCTTCCAGCCGAATTGGTGAGGGAATGTCTTGACAGTATATTATGTTTATCACTGCCGCCATACGAAAGAGAGATAATCGTTGTAGATGACGGTTCGGAGCATCCTATCATAGAAGAACTGACGGAATACAGCAATGACATTATTTACGTAAGACAGAAAAACCAGGGTCTTAGTATGGCGAGGAACGCGGGCATACGCATGGCAAATGGCAGATACATACAGTTTGTGGATGGGGATGACAAACTACTGTCAAAGTCATACGAGAAGTGTCTGGATATTGTAAGATTAAATGAACCTGATATGGTTCTGTTTCTGTTCTCCGACAAAGAGGATGCAGGTTTTGCATACATAAAGCCGAAAATAACTGACGGTACAACCTACATGCTCAACAACAACATTCACGCCGCAGCATGGAGTTATATATTCAACAGAAAAATACTGTCCGATTTACGTTTCACGTCTGGAATATTGCACGAGGATGAGGAATTTACCCCTTTACTGATATTGCGTGCGAAGACTTTGTATGCCACCAATATCATTGCATATTATTATCGCAGCCGACCAGTTTCCATAACTCATAATACAAATAAACGTATGTTAGTGAAACGGCTCAATGATATGGAGCGCACAATATGTCATCTACATGATGTCTCCTTAACATTACCGCAGGATGAGAGTAATGCCCTTCAACGACGTGTTGCCCAGATTACTATGGACTATCTGTACAACATAATGAGAATTACGCGCTCATCAATCCAACTGAAAAGGAGAATTGAGCGACTGAAAGAAAAAGGACTATTCCCCCTGCCAAGTCAAAATTATACGGCAAAATATATGGCATTCAGAATACTTATAAACAATGGAATAACAAGAAAACTGATATCCAGTATCGTTTTAAAATAATGGAAAATATTATATCCGTAGTGGTTATCACATACAACGAGGAGAAAACAATCGCACGCACATTGGACTCCATATTGGAACAGAAATGCCATGTCCCATTTGAAATCGTTGTCGGTGATGACTGCTCCACAGACGGAACAAGAAAGATTTGTGAGGAGTATGCCGAAAAATATCCAAATATAATACGACTAATGGATAAAGCTCCAAATAAGGGAGTTATAGACAACTATTATGATTGTGTGCTAAACTGCAAGGGTAAATATATTGCCGACTGTGCGGGCGATGATTTCTGGATAACTTCCGACAAACTTGAAAAGGAGGTGAGTATTTTAGAAAAAGATGAAAGCATAACGTTGGTACATACAGAGTGGATGTATTACAATGAGAAAACAGGAGAGAGAACTCCACCAGCACCAAACGTTTTCAACAAACCCATTACTGAGGGTAAGGTAATGCTCGAAGCTATCGTTACCCAAACCTCAAGACCAATAATTCATTCTTGCACTGCAATGTATCGTGCTGATGTACTAAAAAGAGAATATAACAAAAATACCTATCTGTTTAGAAACAAAGAATTTGGTTGTGAGGATCTGCAAGTTTGCTTCATTATGGCTCTCAACGGGAACATAGCATATATTCCCGATGTTACGTTGTGTTACAGTTATGGCACGCCAACCGTTTCTTTTTCAAATAATGACAAAAAGCAGTTTCTTTTCGTCAGGCGCATAACCGATTTAAGTTATTATCTCTGTACAGAATATGGATTAAAGAGCAAAACTATTGACAAGTATTTTCAACAAAGAATTTTTGCTCTTAGCATGCACGCCTTTAGAAGTGGCAGCAGACAATTACGCTTGGAGACAAAGAAATGTAAGGAAAAATGGGGCATAGAGGGAACATGGAAAACAGCGTTAGTAAACGCCATATCTTCTAATTGTGTATCATGGAAATTAGCTTTGTACTTGCGGAAATTGTTTGTAGCCATTAAAAAGTTGTAAACATTTTGCATTTAGCTTAATTTGCATTATTTTTGCAGACAGTTTTTAATCTCGTAGAATTTATGAAGATAGCGATTATAGGTTATGGCAAAATGGGCAAGATGATAGAGCAGATCGCCCGTGACCGTGGCCATGAAATTGTAAGTATTATAGATATAGACAACCAGCAGGACTTTGACAGTGAGGCTTTTTCATCCGCAGATGTGGCAATAGAGTTCACCAATCCTATGGTAGCATACGACAACTACCTGAAGGCATTCAAGCATAACGTGAAGGTTGTTTCCGGTTCCACTGGTTGGATTAACGAGCATGCTGATGATGTGAAAAGGATGTGCGGTGAGGGCGGACAGACACTTTTCTGGGCATCGAATTTCAGTATTGGTGTGGCTATATTCTCCGCTGTCAACCGCTATCTGTCAAAAATAATGAACGGCTTTCCTCAGTATTCCGTAGATATGGAGGAGGTACACCACATCCATAAGTTGGATGCCCCAAGCGGAACTGCCATTACTCTCGCAGAAGATATTATCAGCAACTTGGACCGCAAAGACAAATGGATAAAGGGCTTCCTAATCAACCCTGACGGCACAGTTATTGAAAGCAATGCACATTCTGAAAACGAACTGGTAATCAATAGTATTCGCAGGGGTGAGGTGCCTGGAATACATTCTGTAACATACAACTCGGAAGCTGATAAAATCACAATCACTCACGATGCCCATTCACGCAAAGGGTTCGCCCTCGGTGCGGTATTGGCAGCAGAATACACGGCAGAACACAGCGGATTACTGACAATCAGCGACATGTTCAAGTTCTGACCTCTGACCGAATAAGGAAATGGAATGAAATGATCCCCATTCCTGAATTTATTAAAAACATATATCATAATGAGAAACAAGAAGAAAGAAAAGTTGAATATGAAAAAACAATGGACAAAGTTCATTGTGGTTATCGTGTTATACCTACTATTCCTGTTATGGGTAAAGAGCTGGTGGGGACTTATCGTAGTACCTTTCATATTCGACGTATATATAACGAAGAAGATACGGTGGCAGTGGTGGAAAGATGCCGAGGCACCCGTGCGCTTCGTTATGAGTTGGGTAGATGCCATCGTTTTCGCTCTTGTGGCAGTGTATTTTATAAACTTGTTCTTCTTCCAGAACTATGTAATTCCTTCTTCTTCACTTGAAAAGTCTCTCCTTACTGGTGATTATCTTTTCGTAAGCAAAGTGAGTTATGGTCCACGTATTCCGGAGACGCCGCTTACTATGCCTCTTACACAACATACCCTACCGATAGTAAATTGCAAATCGTATATCGAATGGCCTCATTGGGATTACAGAAGGGTAAAAGGTTTTGGAAACATACAAGCTAACGATATTGTTGTATTCAATTATCCTGCTGGTGATACATTGGTCTCAAATCCAGTTTACCAGGCTGCTGACTATTACCAGATGTGCTACTCTTTCGGCAGTCAGTTGATTGACGAAATTCCACAACTTGACAGTCTGACAATACAAGAGCAGCGCGACTACTATAAAACTATTTACGAACTTGGAAGAAGATATATTGAGGGGAACACAGCTACTTACGGTTCTATCATGACAAGACCCGTTGACCGCAGAGAAAACTACGTGAAACGTTGTGTGGGTCTGCCAGGACAAACGCTCCAAATCAAAGATCGTATCGTATATATCGATGGTGTTGCCAATAAAGAGCCTGACAAGGTACAATATACTTACCATGTGAAACTCCTGCAAGCAATTCCAGACGAGTTGATGAAGGAATTGGAGATAAGCATGGAAGACTTGATGAGTCTTAACCAAAATGGTGTAATGCCTCTTACGGAAAGAGCGGTCAATGAACTTTCCAAGCGCAAGGACATCGTGGAGAGTATCTCTCTCAATACATCTGCTACATACGGTGATCTGTACCCATTGAACGCAAACACGAAGTGGACACGCGACAACTACGGTCCGATATGGATTCCGAAAAAAGGGGAAACCATCAAACTCGACCTAAACAACCTGCCTATCTACGAGCGTCCGATTAGCGTATATGAGGGAAATAAATTGGAAGTAAAGGATGGCAAGATATATATCAACGACGAGCAGACCAACCAATATACTTTTAAGATGGACTATTACTGGATGATGGGTGACAATCGCCATAATTCGGCTGACAGCCGCTATTGGGGCTTCGTACCAGAAGACCATATTGTGGGCAAACCGATATTCATCTGGTGGTCAAGCGACCCTGACCGTCATGGCTTTGGTGGAATAAGGTGGAACAGGCTGTTCAATTTTGTGGACAACATTAAATGAGTGAAGAATTAAAAATTAAAAATTAAAAATTAAAAATTAAAAATTCATTCTTGCTTAACGTTGCTTGCGTTTGTGTGGGTAACAGAGAGTGAGGGAAATTAAAAATTACCTACGGTGAAGTTTTTCGGAGCAGGCGGGACAAAGACCTTTTATTACGTAGTTTATTTCTGAAAGGACAAAGCCCTCGGGCAGGTTAACTACGGGCACATGGATATATTTCAGGCAGAACGTGCGGTGACAATTCTCGCAATAGAAATGTGTATGATTATCATCTACGCTACAATCACAGTCATCACTGCATACATTATATTTCAACGTTCCACTCCCATCATCCACGGCATGAATCAATCGGTGGAGCAGAAACAGTGACAACGTGCGTGAGATTGTGCTTTTGTCAACCGTCGGCAACAGGCGTTCTAATTGAGGGAGCGATACCGTCTCGTCACCCCTATACATATTCCGAAGAATAAGAATACGTATAGCCGTTGGCTTTATTCCCCGTAATTGCAGCTTCTTTATGAAATACTCCTCGTTGTTCATAGTACTGCAAAAATAAGGGAAAAAGACAGAAACACAAAATAATTTCTGTCTTAATGCAAAAAAACATTACATGAATAATAAAAGGGGACTTGATTATCCCCTTTATTTTCAGTTCTTACTGAAGAATATCCTCATGGCGTTGAGCACCGCAAGGAGTGCCACACCGACATCAGCAAATACCGCTTCCCAAAGGTTGGCTATTCCGAAAACACCGAGTGCCATTACCAATATCTTAACGCCAATGGCGAAAATGATGTTCTGATTTACTATTCGGTGAGTTCTCCTACCTATCTTTATAGCTGTAACCACCTTTGACGGTTGGTCGTTCTGGATAACGATATCAGCCGTCTCAATAGCCATATCAGAACCTAAACCACCCATAGCGATACCAACAAAACTTGCCGCGATAACAGGTGCATCGTTTATTCCGTCTCCAACGAAAGCCAAATCACGTTCCTCGTTTTTCAACATTTCCACATGTTTTACCTTAACCTCTGGCATTAGATCGCCATAACCTGCATCTACACCAAGTTCATTTGCGAGTTTTGTAACCAAAGCCTGCTTGTCACCGGAAAGAATTTCAATATGTTTTATATCGAGTTTTCGCAAATCTTTTATTGCCTGTTTCGCATCATCTTTTACAGTATCTGCAAGAAGAATGTAACCCACGAATTTCTTGTTCTTTGCACATGCCACAATTGTTTCAGGCACTTCAGTCAGTTCATCTGGATAAGTGATGTATTCTCGGTCAAGTTGTCGGAGAGTGCCGATGAGCCAGTTGTCGTCGCCCACTTTCGCAGACAAGCCATTACCTGGTCTGTCTTTCACGTCAGTTACCGCAATGTCCTTGTCTTTCGACTGCGCCACAATAGCCTTGGCAATAGGATGATTACTGTTTTTCTCTATTGCTGCAACTATTTCCAATAGGTCAGGCTCATCCTTACTGTCAACCTTTACAACAGAGAATACTCCTTTGGTGAGCGTACCTGTTTTGTCGAAAACAACAGTATCGATATATTTCACGGCATCGAGATAATTGCTGCCCTTAAATAGAATACCTCTCTTTGACGCTGCACCAATACCAGCGAAATAACTTAGCGGAATACTGATTACCAATGCACAAGGGCAAGAAATTACAAGAAAGATAAGTCCACGGTAGAACCATTTTGTAAAACTATAATCAAAATGGGCATTCACCTGTGCGAAGAAATATGGGAATACTACTGTCACTACGGCAAGGAGTATCACAATAGGTGTATAGACACGGGCAAACTTGCGGATAAACAGTTCTGCTTGTGCCTTACGGCTTGAGGCTTCCTCAACCATGTTAAGTATTCTTGCCACGGCACTCTCACCAGCAATACGTTTAACGCGTATACGCACTACTCTATCAGTTGCTATCATTCCAGCAAGTACTTCTCCGCCCTTTTCTATCATCTGCGGAACACTCTCACCCGTCAGGGCTGCCGTATTGAAAGACGCATCACCACTGAGCAACTCTCCATCAAGGGCTACTCTCTCGCCCGGTTTCACTTCAATCACTTCACCTATCTTAACATCATCGGGCGTTTTCTCAACAACAGTATTACCTTTCACCACCATTGCCTTATCAGGGCGGAATGCGACAAGACTCTTTATGTTATCCCTTGCCTTGTCGACTGCCATATCCTGCAATGTCTCACCAATACAATAGAACAACATCACAGCCACTGCCTCTGGGTATTCACCGATTGCGAAAGCCCCGATTGATGCCACACTCATCAGCATGAACTCACTGAAAACATCTCCTTTGACAGCACTCTCTATTGCCTCCTTAATGACTCCAATACCCACTGGCAGGTATGCCACCACGTACCATACAAGCATTACCCACTTGTTGGAAAACCAACCCACCTGCATATAAGTCATCACAATACCGGCAATAAGCAACACCAATGATATAGCAGGTTTCAAAAAATTTCTCTCCTCTTCTTCCATAATCCGCTTTTTATATCAAAATTTGAAATTTACGGCAAAATTATGGTAAAAAAAATGCAACTCGGTTGCAAATGTCATATTACACGAAAAAAATTAGGCGGATACGTAGCTTTTTACATATCCGCCCCATTATAAAATATTCTTTATTTACTTTGACCTCCACAGTCCGTGCAGGTTGCAATATTCACGAGCGTAAACATCCTGACTATCTGTATAGAAGACAGCCTCTGGTTTTTCACCTGGGTTTAGGTGCTTAACTTGTGACTTGCCGTCCTCGATAAGTTCAATCCATTCTATATAATGAGCCTCAAGCATCGGATGTTCCACATCACCCACTTTAACCTTATATCCGCCATCGATCTTCTCTATTACCGGAACATGCTTTTCTTTTGCTGCATCCACACCGTTCTCTGCCAAGAGTTCCATAGGTTTTCCACAACATGAGAGAATACCTTTTGAAGGATGCAAGACAGTCGTAATGTTTCCGCATACCGGGCAACGATAAACTTCATTCTTTTTAGTCATAATCTTACTTTTTTATTAATCAGACATATTGTTATTTAACTCCACGGATTATTCCGTTACATGCAGCAAAGTAAGAAAAAAATATCGTAACAGCCTCTTTTTTATAGTGTATTTTTCTTAACTCATTGCTTTTAATTGTTAAAATCTTAATTTCGCTTAGATACCTTCACCCCAACATCAGATATTCCAGGCAAAATATCACGTCTCATTACATGGTGGATTAAGATATGCAGAGAATCATTTTTATGCAGTTCGATATTCTTTAGTGTAAAGTCATACTGATAGCACCCTACTCCCTTGCCAAGAATATTGCCGTTGTCGTCAACTAACACACAATCAAGAGTATCTGTAAACATCTTTTTTGCAGGTTCTACGGTCTGCTCAACAACAAGACTAAGACTTGTGAAGGGGAAAGCCTCTGTAGTGCGCAAGCCTATACTGATATTATACATTCCCGAACTTTCAACATGAGGGATATCAAAAATCAATGCTTCATTCTTCTCCCAACCCATGACAGAGACAGGGACATAGCTATCGTAAACGGTATCTTCATCACAAGATACCGTCAACATCATAATGGCAAATGCCATACACATTATAAATATAAAATGTCTCTGACTTATCACCACTTATATTCATTCATCATTGCCACCGTCTTTCGTTTTAGCCTTCACCTTGCTGACTGTTTCTTTTGTCTTTACCTTTTCAGTCAACTGCTTTCCATTACGAGGTTGCTTGGCTTTCTTTTTCTTTGTCTTGTCAAACCTTGTTATACTCTCGCCTGCAAGCAAGTCAACAGATTTATCGGCAGGTTTGTCCTTTCCGTCTTCCTGTAAAGAAAGTGGTTTGACACCCCTCTTGTTCATGTCAATAATTTCCATTGCCCTACTTGCTTGTATCGTCTCAAGGTTTGAAGGTATTTTCTTGTCGGTGGAATATGTAACCAATCCTGCTAAGATATCAACCTTAAACTGGTAGTAATCACTCTCCTGTGTGCTAAGTACTATTTCCTTACTCGGCAATTTCTTACCTGCCTCAATATAATCATCAACCTCATAGTTGAGACAACATTTTAACTTAGCGCACATACCTGCAAGCTTCTGAGGATTCAGGGATATATCCTGAAAACGCGCAGCTCCCGTATTGACAGAAACGAAGTTCTTCATCCATGTAGCACAGCACAACTCACGACCACATGGACCTGTTCCTCCAATGCGCCCCGCCTCTTGCCTTGCACCAATCTGCTTCATCTCTATGCGTACATGAAAGGTCTCGGCAAGAACTTTTATCAACTGGCGGAAATCAACTCGCTCGTCTGCTATGTAATAGAAAATAGCCTTATTTCCATCTCCCTGATATTCTACATCACCAATCTTCATCTGCAAATCAAGATCCTTGGCAATCTGTCTGCTTTGAATCATCGTACTATGTTCACGATTTTTTGCCTCATAGAATTTTTCCATGTCAGCAGGTTTGGCAATGCGGTAAATACGCCTTATGTCATCAGCCGACTTCAAATTAGCCTTTCGAATCTGCAACTCCACCAATTTTCCTGTAAGTGTTACAACACCAATATCATGTCCAGGATTAGCCTCAACTGCCACAACATCACCTTTTCGAAGGTCTATATTGTTGACATTATGAAAATACCCCTTCCGAGTATTTTTAAACTGCACTTCCACGAGGTCGGTACTATTCGCATTGCCTGGCACGTCAGCCAACCAGTCGAAGGTATTCAACTGGCAATTCTGTCGTCCACATCCTCTTATACATAATCCGTGGTCACAGCCGTTATATACTATTTTCTTATTCTTGTAGTCCATATCTTAATTCTATATTATAGCCTTATTTATTATTACTCCAACGCAAGCAGTCATAGAAGCAACGATCTCAAGCAAGAAACGCAAGCAAAAATGCATTTTTAATTTTTAATTTTTAATTCTTAATTCTATCATCATCTGCACTGCCAAATGAAAAAACACTATTTTGGCGTTCGCATTTTGTGAGATATCCCTTATGGCAAGGTTCATCAATCGTGAGATTTCAACGACATTGGCCTCATTGATGAAAGGAGCAAATTTGCGGGCAAAATCCTCCTCCTCCTGCGTCATATAGTTAAGCTCTTTCTCATGAAAATTATAAATGAAGTTCTCACGGACAAGGTGCATGAAATATATCAGCATACGCTTCTGTTTCTCCCTTCCGTATGAATATGCTGTCTCGCTCCATGTCTTTAACTCCTTTACATCATTAGAATACGCCTTTCTCATAAGTGTAATGAACATATCCAAAAACTTACGCTTTTCACTACCGGCGTCAAGTTCTTCAAGAGCGTTCAACCAACTGCCGTTTGCAGCGCGTGAAATTCTCTTTGCTGCATCAGCATCTATTCCACGTCTTTCCACCAACTCCCTCTCTATAGTTTCCCTACTGATAGGTGGGATGTCTATTCGTTGCGTACGACTTTTTATCGTCTCAAGTAGTTTTTCTGGTTCTTCGCACACCATAATAAATACAGTCCCCTGTGGAGGTTCTTCGATGAGTTTAAGTAGCTTATTGGCACACTCATCATTCATTCGTTCAGGCAACCATATTATACATACCTTGAAATAACCTTGACTCGCTTTAAATGACAGTTTTCTTATCAAATCATTACTATCTCCAACACCTATCTGGGCTTGCTGGTTTTCAGCTTTCATCTCCTTAAGCCACCTATCCAACGTGAAATAAGGCCCTTCGGAAAGCACTTTCTGCCATTCATGTGCAAAATCATCACTCGTCATCTGATGAGCAGAACTTGTTCCTTTCGGACGGATTACCGGATATGAAAAATGCAAGTCTGGATGTGCCCACCCTGCAAGCATGTTACATTGGTTGCACTTCCCACATGAATCTTTATCATCACGGTTTTTGCACAACAAATAAGAAGCAAACGCCAATGCCAATGCCATCTTGCCACTCCCTTGTGGACCGCAAAACAGCATCGCATGAGGAAGTTTGCTATTACGAACCATCTGCAGCAACCGATCCTTCACATCTTCTTGTCCGATAACTTCGTCGAATTTCATATCCCTCGTTCTGGAATATTTATGCAAAGATTTTGCAAACGAGAGGAATGAAAGCTCGCTTTCACATTCCCGAGTGCAGCTAAATCTTATGCAAAGATACTTTAAATTAAGCGCAAGACAAAATAAAATCGAATAAAACCAAAACATGCTTTGATTTTGTCATTTATTATTGTTATATTTGCAAGTCTTAATATTATTATGGAATTAAAGTAGTAAAAAAACAACAATCAATTAGCGATTAATTAATCTAAACAAAATCATGGAACAAAATCAGACAGGCAGCAAAGCCTACTTATTTTCTATCGTGTTGGTAGCTGTATTGGGAGGCTTGCTCTTCGGGTATGATACGGCAGTAATTTCAGGTGCAGAAAAAGGTTTACAAGCATTCTTTACAGGGGCAGACGACTTTTCTTACACCGATGGAATACATGGTTTCACATGTGCAAGTGCCCTTATTGGATGTATCATAGGTAGTGGCATTTCTGGTTTTTTGGCATCTAACTTCGGGCGCAAGAAGTCCTTGATTCTTGCAGGAATATTGTTCTTTATCTCAGCATTGGGCTCGATGAATCCTGAATTTCTGATTTTCGAACATGGTGTACCTACTTACTCTCTGCTCATCATGTTCAATATATACCGTGTAATTGGTGGTATCGGTGTGGGACTTGCATCGGCATTATGCCCTATGTACATTGCCGAAGTTGCACCATCAAATATCCGTGGTACATTGGTTTCATGGAACCAGTTTGCTATCATTTTCGGTCAGTTGGTGGTTTACATGGTAAATTTCTGCATTATGGGTGACCATACCAACCCTGTAATGGAAGCAATCGGACAAGGGGTGAACAGGGTATTGCCTGAAAGTGATCCTTGGACAATAGCTACTGGTTGGAGATACATGTTCGGAAGTGAGGCTATTCCCGCTGGACTGTTCTCCATTTTGATTTGTTTTGTACCTGAAACACCACGATACCTCGTTATGGCGGGGCAAGACAACAAGGCTCTTGCTATCCTCCAGAAAATAAATGGTTTCAATGAGGGAAAGAAAATTCTCAATGAGATTAAAAACACCGTTACTGAAAAGACAGAGAAAATATTCACATACGGTGTACTTGTCATATTCGTAGGTATCATGCTGAGCGTGTTCCAGCAAGCTGTTGGTATTAATGCCGTACTCTACTATGCTCCTCGTATTTTCGGTGACATGGGTATGGAGAACCCGATGGTACAGACTGTCATCATGGGTATTGTAAATATCTTGTTCACTCTCGTGGCAGTATTCACGGTGGAGAAATGGGGACGCAAGCCGTTACTCATAACTGGTTCTATCGGCATGGCAATAGGTGCATTCGGAGTGGCTGTAACATTCGGCAGTGCTGGATTGGAAATAGTAACGATGATAAGTATTATGGTTTACAGTGC
>JAJPYV010000125.1 GCA_021204735.1 Prevotella sp. | reverse complement strand
CCCAGATTATTGGGAATAATGCGATTAAGAAATCATCAGTAGAGTTGCAGAAATATCCGAGAACAGGACTTATGTCTCCAAAGCTCAGCAAAGCTAAATCAACGCCAAACAAAATAGCATTGGATAGTGATGAGCATCTGATAGGTTTCTATACAACAGATGACCTTCCAGATTTGACATACGCAGGGTATGGCATTTTAACAAATCCAGGTCAATTGAAAGCAGGTGTTATTTATGAGGATGACGTGCTTCAGAAGTATTACGGTGGTCAGATTACAAAAGTACGCTTTGCTCTTGGTGCAGAAGGAGTGACAGTTGCTAATGTAGAGATATTTGAGCTTGATCCGGATACTTACGATACAGCAAATGCGCCATGTATCTCACACACAGATTTTACAGGTACATCCCAAATTGGATGGAATGATGTTACCCTTACCACACCAGTTACGATTGAGAAAGGGAAGTATTATATCGTTTCATACGAGTACACACAGTTGTCAGATGAAGAGTTAGCAGCATCATACCCATTGGTAACTGACCTTGAACTTGCGGAAGGAATTGTTGAAATCACTCCTACATACGGATTCTTGCTCTATGGTTATTGGGAAGATTATGGAGTATGGGATTGGTTCACTATGAATAATGCATATTATTATTACGGAAATCTTTGTATTCAGGCTGTTGTAAAAGGAGGTGGTGATGTTACGGATGACATATCCATCAAGAACTTTGTTGTTGATAAGTATGCGCAAGTTGGAGGCGACCTTGGATATAGTTTCACTGTAAGGAGTGATGGCAATACTATACCAAGTTCATACGAGATAAGTCTCACCGTTGATGGAACAGTAATAGAGACATTGAATACACCTATTACACTGACATCAAGCTATCAGACGATTAGTGGCACGATAACTTTGCCAGCTGATATATCAACAGGCAGTCACGACATTACCGCTCATGTGGAAAAGATTAATGGCAATGTACCTACAGAGCTTACTGAGGACGATACCCTTGAGGCAACTTTCAATGTATATGAAGGAAATTCATACCGTCAGATGTATCTTGTTGAGGAGTACACTTCAACACAATGTACATATTGCCCTCTTGGACATGCAGTTATAGATCAATTGCAGGAGTTGAGGCCTGACAGATATGCAGTGGTGGCAATCCATAGTGAAGGAATGGGTGTAGATCCGATGTTTATATCTGATGGCAGGACAGAATATCTTGAGTATTATGCAGATGCATACGGATATTTACCAGCAGCTTCTTTCAACCGTTATTTATTTAATGATGACGATCTTAATGGATATGGAACAGTGGCGATAGGAACGGGTTATGATACTCCTTATCAAGCAGAAGTAGCTTCTGATATAAATACTCTTATCCACTCAATATACTCAAAGATACCAACTTTTGCAGGAGTGTACATAGAATCTTCTTACAATTCTGATACAAGAGAGTTGAATATAAAGGTTTATGGTAATGGTGTAAGTAATGCAAATGAATATCTTGACGGTAACCGCCTTACGGTTTACCTGACAGAGGATGGTATTGTTTCCACACAGTTGAATATGGGTAATTATGATGAAAATTATGTTCATAATAATGTGCTCCGTATGATTGTGAATGACAATGAATTTGGATTGGGCGACGAGATTGGATGGACGAGTGACAGCAGTTACGAGAATAATTTCACAGTAACACTCGATGATTCCTGGAATGCAGATAATATGCACATTGTAGCATTTATCAGTAAAGGTTTTGCCCATTGGGAGGATGACGAAGATGGTGGCGGTTGGTATTATAACGACTATGATGATATATATGTCAACAACGCCAATATGGTGAAGCTTGGCGAGACAAACGGTATCAATTCTGTTACTATAAATGATACTAATGTTACAGAGTTGTCACGCTATACAACCGATGGCCGTCAAATCTCTGCTCCTGTCAAGGGCTTGAACATCGTAAAGATGTCTGATGGTTCTGCACGTAAGGTAATTGTTAAATAACAAATATCTAGTCGGTATGGGAAAACACATAATCATGCGCTCCCGTACCGACTTTTGATAAAAGAAAAATACTCACCCAAAACTCAAAACAATGAAGAAAATTTTTTTAACAGCTTTCATCTCGGCTATGAGTTTAATGTGCTTTGCACAAGATTACGGACTTAAGGTATTTACATTTGATGACTATCCCTATATAACGGCACAGGCAATGTCTACGGATGGTAAATATGTTACAGGTTCAATAGGATTTGCAAGTGAAGGAACATTTGTATTCGACACAGAAACTAATGACATGAGTGTTCATTTTTCAGAGAGCCTATATGGTTCTGATGGTCGTGGAGTATCAGATACTGGTGTAGCCGCTTGCTATGATGACGGTGCAATGACATTCAGCATCACAGGCGAAGAAATCAGACTTGAGGGAGACACTGAATCTGGAAACATAGCAGAGGGTATTACCCCCGATGGTACAATCGTGGTTGGTGCGGTAACGAAGACCGATTCAAATCCTGAAGGGTTTGGAGGTATCAACGGTCACGCATGCTATTGGAAGGATGCTAAGGCTGAGATGTTGGAGGAACCTTCTGGAGAGGTGTTGGGGTTGAAAACTCTTTTCGATGAGACCGAAACATCATACGATGGCAGTCATGCCACTAAGATCAATGAGGATGGTAGTGTGATAGTAGGCTATTTCATTGACAGGTGGGCCAGTCACCCATGTATCGCATGGACGTTGAACGATGACGGTTCTTATACTTGCGACCCGATTTGCAAAGGTTATTGGGAGGAAGACAGATATTGGGATGACGATACGTCAAAGACACAGGCTGATTTTCCATATTTTCAATTCTCGGCAAGTGGTTTAAGCAAGAACGGAAAATACATATCCTTAAATTTGTCACCAAGTACATTTGATGATGATCCGACACAGATTGGGCGATTCAACATCGATACAAGAGATTTGGAGGTAACAAAAGGCGATACAGCTTTCACATGTAAAGATGTGGCAAACGATGGTACGATAATAGCATCATCAGGAGGAGGACATGCCTGTATATGGAGACCAGGAGAAAGTGCACCAATAAGTTTTCAAGAAGCATATCCTTTGGTAGAGGAGTTTGCGACATTCGATACATACGGCTGGCATACACCTATGGCAATATCCCCTGACGGAAGATACATCTTAGGATTTGTAACGATTGCAGACTATTCATTGGAATCCGATTATTATGAGTTCTATGTTTTCGACACGGTGCAATATGAGAATGCGACAGGAATAGTATCTGTAACCAATGATAATATTGATGCGTCGCAAGCTATTTATAGCATTGACGGAAGGCAATTAAATGGTCTTCAGCGCGGTATAAACATCGTGAAGAAGAATGGTAAAATATCAAAATATTTGGTTAGATAGCAAATAATCTTAATTGCTTATTCATGGAAAATACAATTAAATAAGTAATTACCAAAAAAGGAATAATATGAAAAAACTTTTATTGACAGCTTTTGTAGCAGTAACGAGTACGATGTGCTTCGCACAAGATTATGGTCTCAAGACTTTTAACTTCATAGATGATGGCTATTATTATATCAGAGGAATGGCTATGTCCACCGACGGCAGATATATTGCTGGAGAGGTTGGATATAATAGTGAAGGCACATTTGTCTATGATGTGGAAACAGGAGATATGAATGTATATATTGCAACGAGTGCTACGGGTTCTTGTGCATACGGAGTTTCTGATACAGGTGTCGCTGCGACATACGATTTGGGCCCTATGACTTTTAGCATAGATGGTACTGCGGTAGCGCTTGAAGGAAATCAGGGAGAGGCAAGTTTTGCATCAGATATCACCCCTGATGGTACTATCGTTGTAGGAGGTGTTACAAGAGAGGATGATTCTGAAATGTCGGGTTACTATGGTCATGCATGTTATTGGATAGATGCCAAGCAGTATCTTTTGCCAGAGCCAACGGCACAAGAACTTGGGCTTACAGTAATAGAAGAAGATGAAACAGATTATGCCATGGACGGGACCCATGCCTTACTTATCAATGAGGATGGAAGTCTGATTGTGGGTTATTTCTATGACAGGTGGAGCCAATGGCCATGTATAGCATGGACAAGAGGAGATGATGGTTCATACACATGCGATCCTATTTGCGCAGGTTACTATAATGAAGATCAGTGGTCACAAACAGACAATGATAATCCCTATTATACATTTCATCCATCAGGCCTTAGCAAAAACGGAAAGTACATAGCACTTGATTTGGCTCTTAGTAATGGAGATAATTTTTCCCGTATTGGCAGGTTTAATATGGATACAAGAGAGTTGGAAGTTGCAGAAGTTGATGATTACGGTTTTGAGAGTTCTGGAGTTGCCAATGATGGTACAGTATTGGCAAAGTCGACTACTGGTGATGCATATATTTGGAGACCAGATACAGATGAGCCGAAACGTCTTCGTTCTTCTTATCCGTTGGCAACAGGATTGCAGGATTTGGACACACAAGGTGAGAATTGGCCAATGTCAATCACACCTGACGGAAGATATATCATGGGCTGGGCATGGATGTATGACGAGAATATAAGTACAGACACAGGTTACTACTGTATATATCGTCTTGACACAGTGCAATACGAGAATGCAGCAGGAATAGTTTCCATAACCAATGATGAGCAGGATACGACCAAAGCAATATACAGTGTTGACGGAAGACGTCTCAGTAAACTTCAGCCAGGTATTAATATAGTGAAGAAAAACGGAAAGACATCAAAGTATTTAATCAGATAATTTTTATAAAAACCCCAATCGATTTTTATGAAAAAGAATTTCATTTCAAAATCTAAAAAATGTGGCTTGTTTTTCAGGTTCACATTTTTATTTATGGCATTGTTCTCAATGCAATTAAGCACGTATGCCGTAGATGCAAGTGACATACAGGAGTTGGTATTAGACGAGGAGGTTTCTGTTGAGGGATCTTATTTCTCAAAGCATTATTTCTCTTATACAGCAACGCAAGATGGCACTTTGTCAATTTTAGCCACTGATGTGATATATCGTTATACAGATGAAACCTTTACGGAGGAAACATCGGAGGGCTGGACTAATGTAGGAGCGGAAAGTGGTAAGAAGAGGGTAACTTTGGAAGTAGAGGCAGGGAATACATATTATTTGTATTTTCAGTTGCAAAGTACAACCCCAGGAACATATTATGCCACATTGTTAAGTGCGGATGCCAAGCCAGAAATAACTTATTGCAATCCAGCAGAGGGAAGTGTGCTAAGCATAGAATACGACCAGCCTATCAGTCTTAAGTTCTCTATGGATGTTACGGTTGGAACGGCAACATTGACATCTGGCGAACAGACGGATACGCTCACCCTTAACAGTTATAACGGTTATTACAATTATTATGTGAGGGACATAGTTTACGAGTGGTTGTCAAGTGGAGCCGTAAAAGAAGGTGACGATATTATTTTCACTCTCGCTGATGTACAAAGTAGTAATGGTGCTGTTTACGGTGATGACGGAACGATTACGATTAATTATTTAGCCCCTGCAAGTCCCACAGAACTTTCACAGGAGAGTCTGCCTGAGGTATTCTTGCCTTGGTGGAATGCTGGTAATGAGAATGGAATGATGACATTGACGTTCACAAATGAACTTTCTACTGAAGAAGATTTGGCTCCAAATGTAGAACTTAGATATGGTCAAGTGGAATCAGAAGCAGGTATTTATTCGGAGACTATTACGCCAATTGTTGATGGGAATACATTGACAGTGGACTTTACGGGAGTTTCTCGTTTGAGAAAGGAAATGTTAGCTGCCGCAACTGAAAAGTATTCTACTGTTACTGTAAGGGTTACCAATCTTCATGATGTAAATGGAAACTATGTTTATACCACAGGTCAAGGCACTGTCGGTTCATTGACATACGAGCTTGATTACAAAGAGTTTACAATTATACCAAGTGACAGTACAGTTGTTGAGAGTATAAGTCAGGTGGTAATTGAATATCCCTCTGGAATTACATTGAAAGATGCATCCAATGTAACTATTCAGAATTTCGTAGAACAGGAAGTTGCTGTAGGAACAAGTGTTGAGGCTGTTACAGAGGAAGGTTCAGATATGCCAACAAAGATTATTGTTACTCTTGATAAGACTATCACGGATGATGGTTATTATTTTGTAGTTATTCCGAAAGGCTCTCTTATGATAAACTACCCTGAATACGTTTCGTATGATTATAAGATTAGTGAGGTGTTCACAATAGATAGAACGACGGGTGTTGGTAGTGTAAGTATTGAGAACGCAAGTAATGGTAATGGCAAGATATACACTATTGACGGTCAACTTGTGAAGTCTCCTACTAAGAAAGGTATATATATTGTCAACGGCAAGAAGATAGTTGTCAAATGATAAAAATTGTCATATAACAGAAAAGCAGATGTTTTGGTTGACATCTGCTTTTCTGTTTTGTTAAAATGCTTGTTTTTGTTATTATATGATATAGTAAAATTAAATTACGTAGATGTTATTTGCCATTATATATGCCTATTAATGTAAATTAACAGATTTAAGAAC
>JAJPYV010000050.1:4659-6640 GCA_021204735.1 Prevotella sp. | reverse complement strand
CGGAATATATAAGTGGCGAGACCCTTTCACAGAAGGTTATTAGGGATGGCAGTAGAAGCGTGTATGAAATAAAACAAATAGCAAAATCTGTGTTGTCTGCTTTATCATTTCTACATAAACAACCCATACCAATTATTCATGGAGAGGTTACCATACAAAATATATTGCTTAATCTTACGGGTGGATTAGAAGATTTAAAACTGATTGATTTCGGTTATGCTCGCTTTCTTAATCAAAAACCTGCCAAGCCAGATTTGAGAGAGCTTAATGCTTTCTATCTTGCTCCTGAAAGATTTTCAGGCGTGAGTCAGGTGCAGTCTGATTTGTTTTCTGTTGGAGTGTTAATGTATCAATTATTATACGGAAAGTTGCCATGGTTCATTGATGTTTCACGAATAAAGAATGAGGATAGAGTGGATGCGATATTGTCAGAACGTGAAAAAGAATTGGATTTGCCACAAATTGAGAGATTTGAATTGGATGATCAATTGGTAAACTGTATAGCAAAGGCATTGAGTTATGATTGTGAGAACAGGTTTCAGACTGCTGAAGATTTCATAAAAGGAATTAATGGGGAGATAGTCGTTGAACGTCAGTCAACAAGAAGAAAGGTTCTTTCTGATGAATCTCAAAAGCCTACGTCAAAAGTTTCTGCAATGCCTAAAAAAGGAGAAGGTTTTGCAGCTGTTGCTGGCATGGAAGAACTTAAAGAACAGCTTCGCAAAGAGGTTATTGAACCACTTCACAATCCAGAGGAATATGAACGCTATGGTGTAACAATTCCTAATGGAATGCTTTTGTATGGTCCTCCGGGATGTGGAAAGACATTTTTTGCCAAACATTTTGCAGAGGAAGTGGGATTCAATTTCATGCTTTATACTCCAGCCACACTGAAAAGCCGTTATGTAAATGCTACGCAGGAAAATATTGCGAATATGTTCAAGGAAGCTGAGGAAAAAGCACCGACTATCATCTTTATTGATGAGATAAACGAACTTGTTCCAAATCGTGAAAGTGATTTGCATGAAATGTCCCGTAGTGCCGTAAATGAAATGCTGGCTCAAATGGACAGAACTGGCGAGCGTAGGATATTTATAATAGGGGCAACAAACTATCCTCATACTATTGACCCTGCTATTCTTCGTGCCGGTCGTCTTGAGAAGAAATATTATATCGGTGCTCCTGATATGAATGCAAGAATTGCTTTATTCAAGTTGTATCTCGAAAAAAGACCATACGATTTCGGCTTGGATTATGACAAACTCGCATCTCTCACTGAAAATTATGTTTCGTCAGATATTCAACTGATAATTAATGACGCTGCAAGAAATGCGCTGGAATTACATTCCAAAATAACAATGGAACTGTTGATTTCTTCAATTAATAAGACTCGCCCTTCATTGGATGCAAAAGAATTGAAACGATATGAGGATATTCGCATAAAGATGGAGGGTGATGTTTCTAAAAAGTCAAATAATGAACGTCCTCATATAGGATTTTTATAAAATTAAATGATTATGACAAAACAAGAATTATATCTGAAAACCATGTTTAGTTGCATGGCATGTGATGGAGACATCGCACCAGAGGAGGTGGAATTGGTGAAGAAAGTAGCCATGAAAACTTCCTTGTTTGAGGGATTGGATGTAGAAGGATTGTTGAATACATACATTTCTGAAATAAATCAAGGTGGCTCACGGTTTCTCAGAAAGTATTTAAATGAACTGGCGGAGGAAGAATTGACTCCTCAAGAGGAAATGACAATTGTTGGTCTTTCAATCAAAATGATTGAGGCGGACAATATCATCCAATATTCAGAAGTGAAATTTTTCAAGAAAATCCGTTCTCGGCTATCTCTTTCAGATGAACAGATTTTAGAAAAGCATCCTGACAAGGAAGATTTTCTTCTCCCTGACATCAATGTCATGGAAGAACCGATTTGGGATGAACACACAGTTTTTGCGGATATTCATTTTGAAAA
>JAJPYV010000050.1:0-4559 GCA_021204735.1 Prevotella sp. | reverse complement strand
TGGAAGAACCGATTTGGGATGAACACACAGTTTTTGCGGATATTCATTTTGAAAAACCATAATATTTTTGCACAAAACTCCGTTTGAAAAGAAATAAAGGTCAAAATTATTTGTCAAACACATTTATAGGCTTTAAACATACGATGATAACGGAAATATACTAAGATGTTTCCCCTCTGAGTTTACAATTGTCCAAATGTAAATACAACAAAAAATAAATAACTAAAATTTAAACAATGTATGAATTTTTTCAGTTTTTCGATACTTTTGAAAAAGCCTGTGATATGTGTACAGACTTTATGAAAATAATGTCTGTAAGTTGGGTTATGTCGTATGGCACAGTAAATACATTATTATTCCTTATACTTGGTCCACTTAGTATTTTATGTTATTTAATAGCACCAATACTGATATATAAAAGTCATAAAAGAGTATCTATGATACCTTTTTGGATTGGTTCAATATCTATATTTATAATGATGTTCATGATGATTGGAACACTTACAGATATAGCAACACCAGTATTTGGACTAACAAACGAAATGCTTGACAATGCACATTATATTAACTGCTATGATGGTACAAGTATAATGGACAAGATGTGTTATGCCGCAATACACGTATTCAAGGTAATTTCTATCCGCACAGGAATATCATACGCCGCATTAAATATCTTCGTCTATGTATTCATAGGTCCTTTATCAACAATATCATACTTCCTCTCATCGGTATTTGCATGGTACAGGAAGCCAAAGACATCAAAGGTTTTCCATATCATAGGCTCTGTGATGATATTCATGGTAATTGTGTTGCTGCTTATAGCTATTTGAAGTACTGTGATGCCATTACAGCAAGCTCCTGACTATTCATCTTAAGACACTCATGAAGAAGGGAATCATCATTGGTTGTGAGATGCCTATCCTTGGCCATACCCCAAAGAATTATCTGATTGGGAATTGAATTGTAACATTTTTATTGTTCAATGATAGTTTTAAAGGTGCATTCAAAAATATTATTTGTATAAAGACAATTTTTCTAAAAGTTAGTCTCATATAATTGATGCAATATCAATAGAGAAAGCCTGTTGCTTATTTGGCACACAAATATATGTAATATCAATATCCATACAATACAATGGATCCCAATACTCCATACATTTTTGATGTGGCATTTTATATGTTTTATTAACCAATAAATCTTTACAGAACTTCCCTCCCTTTTCATTTCTCAGATGGAGAATTGCATTACGTTGCTCTATTTCTGCTTTATGTGATGCGATAACACCTTTAACGACAATATTCTCCATCTCAAAGCATTTCATCATTCCTAATAACCCGACAAACTTTAATGCAGAACCAACGATTTGGTCTTTTGCTTTTATTATATTTTGAGAAGTAAAAGAACTTTTTAACTCACAAAAATAAAACACTATTTTATCCTCCTTTTCGATACAATATATACCATCGCAATCTTTAGTCAAAATTTCATGGCAAGGCTTCAACTCATTATTTCTATGCGATTTACTATAAAAAGACGTATTATCTTTTATAATCGAATTTGGAAATTGCCAACCTGAAATGTGATTTATTGTAAGTTTACGGAATTGACCAATAGAATCTATAACGTGTTCTGTTTCTTCTATGTCACAACTTCCATTAATGGATTCAGCTTTATAAGCAGGATATAGTTTGTTGAAATCTTTAATTAGCCTGTCAATCATAACGTACTATTTAAAAACCGTATTCTACATCATCATACAGTTTACTGCTTCTTATCAATTGTTTTTCCGTAATATTCTCAAACGTGTCAAAAGGAATGCCATTTGATATATCTTGCTCCTTAATAGTACTTATTCCGTGCTCATCCATTTGGAAATAATATGCCCTCACTTTTTGGGAATCTATTGTGTATCTTGGATCCATGTCAAAACCTTCACAATATTTTTCAAATTGTTGCTCGTCATTCAATTTCTGTCGGATAATATGCAAGCGCATCATATCATTGATATGCCGCATTAAATAGTCACTGTGTGTGGTAATTTGAATATGCGTGCCTTCATTAAGGGCACATGCAAGAATATTTCCAACTACCAATTGCAATTCTGGATGCAAATGTGCCTCCGGCTCCTCAAACAATATGGAATAATCTCCTAATTTGTTCTTTTGAATCATCAAGGCAAATGGAACAAGTTCTTTTATTGAACTTGCAGCTGCGGTAATAGGCATAGATTTGTTAAATGCTGTATAAATGATATTGTCATCAACTAATTGAATAGAACCATGCAATACTTCGTTATGTAATATTTTATTAATATCTTCCTGATTAGATGATGTAGGTTTTACATTTTGTTTTGAATCTTTAAGTTCTGAGAAATCTTTTATAAATTCTGAATACATTCCTCCGCTTGTTCTTAACTCAAAGCGTAAGCTGTCTGATACAGTTAAAAGCGCACCTCGTGATGGCGGCATAAAAAATGTGTCATTTACAGATATTCCCAAATCTTTCTTTATGAATTTACTTAATAGTATTTTCATAAAAAGTATAAATGGAATCTGTGAACCCATATATGGATATGAAATAGCTTCTTTATCATCTAATGAGAGGCTTATCGATTCTAAAGAATCTGCTTCGTCATTTGAAATCATAGGACAGGAATACACAAATGTAAAAGTTTTTGCCTCTAACGGAAATTTGATATTAATGTCTGCAACAAAGTTCCCGTTATTGAGTATATCCCGCATATATTGCAATGCACGCCTATTTAGCCATTGCTTGAAATCCTCTATATCAAAACGATATATTATACCTCCTTCCTTTGGTAATTCTTTTTTTAATGTTTCGAAATCTATATTCTTCTCTTTAAAAAAATATTCAAGTTCCTCACCACAAATCACTCTGTAAACAAAATGTATAAGCATGGCAACATAGCTTTTGCCTACACCTGAATTTCCTGAAAGCACTATAAAAGGGGCAAGTTCTATTGTATGTGGTTCTTTAATAGGGCCGAAATTACTTATATTTATTTTTATATTCTTCACAATGTATATTAGTATATTATTTGATTATATTTGCAAATATAATGCTTTTGAATAATAATTGCAAGAAAAACTTTTATTTTTACAGTTTTAATTTAGGTCTCTTAAAGCCCACTAACAAGTGCGACATTTTGTTAAATACAGCTACAGTTTTAGATTATTGTCTATTTAAATCTAAAACTATAGCCTTTTCTTGTGTATTTTCAAACACGCTCTAAAACAGTATCACAATGTTTACCGTAGATAGCTGATATCAAAGATTATATATTCCTTGACTTTGCATCTTCTATTATTGACTGATAGTAATCCATTCTTTCAGTCAGACAACCGATGTCAATCGAAGGACACCTTTCCCACATATACCACCATTCGTTAACAGGTCTTTCGCCTGGCTTTAACCATTCCATCTTATCATTTGAAACTCTTGATTGTAATGATTTCCGAATACCCACTTCTGCGTTTTGAGGCTTGCCATCCTCCATTTGAGCATTCCATTCAAAACAAACCATATAATCTTTGTATTGGATTCCGACACCGGTCCACGCTCTTGCCCAATCCTGTTCTCTTTTAAGACAATAATCGTTAATGTCAGGATAAGTACCTGCAAAATGCACTATGGCATCTTTACCTTGGTCTTGGTAATACTTGGCAATCTTTTCCATAAGATTTTTACGCATTTGCAGCGTATCGGAAAGTACGGTATTCTCAAATAAAGCTTTGAACAATCCGTATGTCTCGTCATAAATGCGGCAGAATCTATTATATGTTATCTGTGCGAATTGTACACTCGCTTTAGAATCATAGGTGATATCGTAAGTTAAGTTTTCTAATTTTGTCACATCTTCGTCCTTTTCATATTGCAAAGGCTTTAGATTCTTGCCTCGATACTCACTCAAGTCCACTCTGTCATTTTTACTCCGGTTTACCTCAAAAGAGATGGCTGCAATATTGCCTATACTATTGAGCCACACATAACCATAGTCTCGATAATCACCACGTTTGTATTCGACGCAGTTACGAGGGACTATATGATCGAAATCCCACGGACGGTTGTATTCTGCCCAAAGATCTTGGCGTGCCGGGTCGTAATTTGCAAAATGAGTGTTGAGATATTCACGTTCGGCATACAGAAGCATCTCTTTCGCTTCTCTGCTTCCGTAATTAAATATACAATCGAAGAAATTAAGTGCGTAATTAGGAATATCGTTCTGCACTCTCTGTACATTCAACATAGAAGTGCAACATTGTGAAAAGTTTTTATAATGTTGCACTTGTTAGTTGACTCCATGTTAATTATATGACACCTTATTTGCATTCTATATTTCATTTTTTGTTTTTTATTTTTATTTTGAAAGGTTTTTCAGAAAACTTTTCATTATCTTTGTGCCAACAATAAAAACAAATTGACAATGAACGTAATAAAAACTGCGATTGAGGGGGTTGTGATTATAGAGCCACGGGTATTCGCTGATGGCAGGGGGTATTTCTATGAGAGTTACAACAAAAAGGAATTTGACGAGAAAG
>JAJPYV010000082.1 GCA_021204735.1 Prevotella sp. | reverse complement strand
TGGGAAATGGGTGACACCGGTCCTTGCGGTCCTTGTTCGGAAATCCACTTGGACTCCCGTACTCCAGAGGAAAAGGCGAAAGTGCCTGGCAGGGAGTTGGTCAACAAGGATGACCCTCAGGTAATAGAGATATGGAACTTGGTGTTCATGCAATACAACCGCAAGGCTGACGGTTCTTTGGAGCAGTTGCCTATGCAGGTTATCGACACGGGTATGGGTTTTGAACGTCTCGTGCGTGCCTTGCAGGATAAGCACTCCAACTATGACACAGACATTTTCCAGCCAATCATAAAGGAAATTTCACGTCTCTCTGGTCTGCAATACGGCAAGGATGAGAATATTGACGTTGCAATGAGAGTGGTTGCCGACCATCTCCGTGCCGTTGCTTTTTCAATAGCTGACGGTCAGTTGCCAAGCAACGCTAAGGCTGGTTATGTTATCCGACGCATCTTGAGGCGTGCCGTGCGCTATGCTTACACGTTCCTCGGACAGAAAGATGCGTTCATGTACAGGTTGATGCCTACGCTGATTGAGGAGATGGGTGACGCTTATCCTGAAATCAAGGCTCAACGTGAACTGATAATGAAGGTGATGAAGGAGGAGGAGGACGCATTCCTCCGCACTCTTTCAAATGGTATCAATATGCTATCTGATGCTATCGAGGAGGTTAAGGCAAGCGGAAAGACAGAACTTGATGGCGTGCGTGCTTTCCGTCTTTTTGATACATACGGCTTTCCTCTCGACCTTACGGAACTTATCTGTCGTGAGAATGGTCTCACAGTGGATGAAAAACAGTTCGGTGAGGAAATGCAGAAACAAAAGGAAAGGGCTCGCAATGCTGCTGCCGTTGAAAACAGCGACTGGGTGGAACTGGCTCCCGGCGAACAGCAATTTGTTGGTTATGACTACACTGAATATGAGTGTCATATCCTCCGCTACCGCAAGGTGACGCAGAAGAAAAATACTTTCTATGAACTCGTTCTCGACTATACACCGTTCTATGGCGAGATGGGTGGTCAGGTAGGTGATGCCGGCGTACTCGTCAGCGAGAATGAGACGATTGATATTGTTGACACAAAACGTGAGAACGGTCAGTCAATTCATATCGTCAAGCAACTGCCTAAAAATCCTGAGGCTGATTTCATGGCTTGCGTTGACACTGAGAAACGTGAGGCAAGTGCTGCCAACCATACGGCTACTCACTTGCTCGACTATGCTCTCAAACAGGTGCTCGGCAACCATGTTGAACAGAAGGGTTCTTACGTTTCTCCTGATACTCTCCGCTTTGACTTCTCTCATTTCCAAAAGGTTACTGATGAGGAAATTCACCAGACGGAGATGTTGGTCAACGAGATGATACGCAAGGATTTGTCGCTTGATGAATATCGTGATGTACCTCTCGATGAGGCTAAAAAACTTGGCGCAATCGCTCTCTTCGGTGAGAAATACGGTGACAAGGTGCGTGTTGTTCAGTTCGGACCGAGCATCGAGTTCTGTGGTGGTATTCACGCAAGGTCAACAGGCAGAATCGGTATGTTCAAGATTATCTCTGAAAGTAGCGTGGCTGCCGGCATCCGCCGTATCGAGGCTAAGACTGGCAAGGAGTGTGAGATGTTCTTCTACAACCTTGAGATTGGCATGAAGGCTATCCGTAGTTTGTTCAACAATGCCAAAGATCTGAAAGGGGTCATCCAGAAATACATCGAGGAGCATGATGCGATGAAAAAAGATATCGAACAGTATCAGGCTGAGACTGTTGAACGGCTGAAAGAGAAATTGGTTTCCAAGGCAAAAATGATTAATGGCGTTAAAGTGATAACTACCGTTATGCCGTTGATGCCTGACATGGCAAAGGATTTGGTATTCAAAATACGTGCTGCTGTGGATGGTCACATGATATGTGCCATTGGCAGTACCTACGAAAACCGCCCTACTCTTAGTGTGATGATCAGCGACGACCTCGTGAAAGAGCATGACCTCAATGCTGGCAAGATTGTACGTGAGGCAGCCAAACTCATACAAGGCGGTGGCGGTGGTCAACCGCATTTCGCTATGGCTGGCGGAAAGAACGCTGATGGCCTCTCTGCTGCTGTCGACAAGGTCATAAAACTGGCAAATCTCTGATTATTAAAGGAAATCGCAAAATAAAACGTGTTTTGTTTTGCGATTTTTCAAACTTATATTATATTTGCATTGTACTATATTTGAATAGATGAGTCGGCTGCATCCTTTATGGAGTTTTATCGGTCACAACAAATATTGGATTGTGACCATCTTCGGTGTTTTCATCGTGGGCTTCTTCGATGAGAACAGCATTCTCCAGCATGTGCAGAACAGATTGCTAATTCATGATTTGCAAGACCAGATAAGTGTACTTAAAGGGCAATACGAACAGGATGAGAAAACACTGCATGAGCTTCGCACTGATCCGAGTGCTATAACGAAAATAGCCCGTGAGCAGTATTTCATGAAGGCTGACGATGAGGACATCTTCGTATTGAGGGACGATAACAATAATGTAACCAACAAAGAATGAAACAACTTTCTACTTTACAGAACGTGATTTTACTTATCGGTGCCTGCCTTATGGTTGTGGGTGCTGCTCTATATGTTTTCGGAAAACAGGGCATTTCGCCTGTCATCTTCACTGTCGGGGCTGTTGCCTTCGCTGCCATGCAGATGTGCCAGACTTACAATGGGGATAATTTCATTATCCGTAGGTTAAGGCGGATTATGATTGCGAGTGACATCTTCTTTATCATAGCCGCAATATTGCTGTTCGAGAATGCTTATCATTTTATCTTTCCTTATTTCCTCAAATGGTTCAAGAATGGATACACTTATTACATCAATTTCATACACAACAATTGGGTGGTTGCTCTGCTGATTGCTGCCGTCCTTGAGATTTATTCCACTCATCGTATTTCCAACGAATTGAACAAGGAAAGAAGAAAATAATAAGGGTTTATCCCCCATATTTTGGATTGGATGTAAAAAAAACTCTAAAAGACTGCGTTTTTGTTTTAAATTGAATAAATTTTTTTTCGTACATCGACAATAGATAGTATTTTTGTGATGTATTTCAATTAACCTTTCTTGCCATGACACCGCTCAACTGGCATATCACAAAGGTTCGGTCTATTTAAAACAATGATATGAACAAATTTCTTTACGCTGCCTTGGCTGTTCTTATGCTTGCTTCTTGCGCAAGCTCTTACAATATAGAAGGGTCTTCCAATATCCCCACACTCGACGGGCGTATGCTCTTCCTCAAAGAATATAGCGATGGGGATTTAAACGATGTTGATTCTTGTGACATCGTGCATGGTAAGTTCGCTTTCAAAGGTACTCTCGACTCAACGAAACTGGTAACTCTTTTCATGGACGAAGAGAGCCTTATTCCTGTTGTACTTGAAAGTGGTGACATTTCTATTAAGATTGACAATACCCAACAGAAAGTGAGCGGTACTCCTCTCAACGAAAAACTGTTCAATTTCTTGGAGCAGTACAACCAACTTGCCAACGAGTTCAGCGATTTGTCTCACATCCAAAGTCAGGCGATTATGGATGGTGCCGACCTGAACGCAGTTAATGCTCAGCTTAATGAAATGGCTGACGAAATATCGCAGAAAGAGGATAAGCTCATCACGTCTTTTATCGTTGAGAATTTTGACAATGTGCTCGGCCCTGGCGTGTTCTTCATGGTTACGGCAAACTACACATATCCTGAACTGTCTCCTTGGATTGAGGATATAATGAGCAAGGCTACTGCAAATTTCAAGAACGACCCTTACGTGAAGGATTACTACGAGAAGGCTCAGCAAAACCAGGCGATAATGAACGGTACTGCCTTTTCCAATGACGATAACGAATACACCTCACCACAGACACAGGTTCCTACACCTAACGAAATGGCTCGCCCGAAGGACTCTACTGTCAATCAGCCCCTTCTTCCCTAATGATTTCACTCAAATAAAAATGAATGGGAAATTGTTATGAGTTTGTTGATTTCTAACGCGATAATAGTTAATGAGGGTAAATCTTTCTGCGGTTCTCTCGTAATCGAGAACGGGTTCATTACTGATATCATTGATGAAAAAACAATTACCCAGAGACATTTCGAAGAAGTTGTCGATGCTTCTGGGTGTTTTGTATTGCCTGGCTTAATAGACGACCATGTCCACTTCCGTGAACCGGGACTTACTAATAAGGCTGACATAGAGAGCGAAAGTCGTGCTGCTGCTTTCGGTGGTGTTACGTCTTTCTTCGACATGCCTAACACCGTTCCGCAGACTACCTCTCTTGAAACGCTTAACGAGAAGTTTGCTTTGGGCAAGGAAAAGAGTCATGTCAACTATTCTTTCTTCTTTGGGGCTACAAACGATAATGTGGAACTGTTCTCTCAACTTGACCCGCACCGCATACCGGGCATAAAACTGTTCATGGGTTCTTCCACTGGCAATATGCTCGTGGACAGAGAGGAATCTCTTAATCGGATTTTCTCTACTGCAACGCTCCCAATAATGGTTCATTGTGAGGACACAGCAACAATCAACCGTAACATGGCAGATGCGAAGACAAAATATGGTGATGACCCTGAAATTATTCACCACCCTGAAATTCGCAGCGAGGAGGCATGCTATGCTTCTACAGCTTTGGCTGTACAACTTGCAAAGAAATATGGCGCACGCCTTCATGTGGCTCACCTTACTACCGCTTGTGAGCTTTCACTTTTTGAGTCTTGGAAGGATTCTATGCCGATCATCACGGCAGAGGCCGTAATCGCTCACCTCTATTTCTCTGACAAGGATTACACTACATTGGGGACAAAAATAAAATGCAACCCTGCCGTAAAGACGGAACATGACAGAGATGAACTTCGCAAGGCTCTGACTGACGGACGGATTTCTGTTGTTGGCACCGACCATGCTCCTCACTTGCTTTCTGAAAAGCAAGGTGGTTGCGCTAATGCTGCTTCGGGAATGCCGATGGTGCAGTTCTCTCTCGTTACCATGCTTGAACTCACAGACAAGGGTGTTCTCTCAATTGAGCGTCTTGTGCAACTGATGTGCCACAACCCTGCCCTACTCTTTGAGGTCAACCAGCGTGGTTTCATCCGCAAAGGTTATAAGGCTGACATAGTAATTGTAAAACCGAACAGCCCTTGGACGGTTACTGAAGATATTATCCAAAGCAAATGCAAATGGAGCCCATTGCTCGGTCATACGTTCAACTGGAAAGTGATTCACACTTTCTGCAACAGCATACATATATTAAATAATGGAGTATTCGACAACTCTTGCCTTGGTGAGGAAATTAAATTTAGATAATACATTTAACCATGATTGCACGTATTTTCATAATAATATTAATAATCACGATACTGCCAGATATTTATCTCGACCGTCGCATGCTGCGCCGCCGCACGAGATATCTATGGTGGCAACGTATCCTTTGGTGGCTGCCTTGCATCATTCTTTGCGCTTATACGATTTTTCTCGCCTCTTCACGCAACTTTGCTCCTGACAACAATACAGTCCTCAACGTGTATCTGTTCCTCATCGGCTTCATCATAATACCGAAATTCCTTTACGCTCTTTGTTCGCTGCTCGGTTGGCTCGTTTGCCGCCTTTTCCATAGCCACAACAACTGGGGTAACCTAATCGGACTATTCCTCGCCATTTTCATCATGTATTTGGTGGCTTACGGCAGCACAATAGGATTCAAGAAATTGGACATCCGCCACATTGATTACTACTCACAAGACCTGCCAGAGGCATTCGAAGGCTACCGCATTGTGCATATCAGCGACCTTCATGTCGGCACTTACGGCAACAATACAAAACCTCTTGAGAGAATCGTGGATAGCATAAACGCCCAGAAACCTGACTTGATTGCTTTCACTGGCGACTTGCAGAACATGCAGCCAAAAGAACTTTATCCGTTTATCTCTATCCTGAGCAAAATGCAGGCTAACGATGGTGTGTATTCCGTACTTGGCAACCATGATTATGCCGACTATATCAAGGCGGATGATGTTGTGAAAGTTGCCAACGAGCGTGAGATCATCAGTCGGGAGCGTCAGTTTGGCTGGAACTTATTGCTTAACGAAAACAAGGTAATCCAGCGTGATAATAACAACTCAACAGTTATCGTTGGTAAGAATAAGGGGAACCAGAGTGATAAGAAAAGTTCTATAGTTATTGCCGGTATGGAGAACGACGGCAGACCGCCATTCCCACAAAAGGGCGACATCAACAAGACATTATCTGATGTTAAGGATGGCTCTTTTATCATTATGCTTGAGCATGATCCCACATCATGGCGGCGCAACATCCTTCCCAACAGCAATGTCCAACTTACATTAAGCGGTCACACTCACGCCACTCAGTTCAAGATTTTCGGTTGGTCGCCTGCCTCCCTCATCTACAAGGAATGGGGCGGCATATACTTCGATGATGACCGTGCCCTCAACGTCTCCGTCGGTGCCGGCGGTTTCATCCCCTACCGCTTCGGCGCAAGCAACGAAATCGTCGTTATCACCCTGCACAAGAAATAAAACAACAATACCAAAGCGATAACGCCCGCAATGAATTTTTAATCTTCATCTTTTATTTTTTTATTTTATAATATACTGTAAATCAGCATTTTA